>DAOSMQ010000282.1:0-4134 GCA_035372725.1 Promineifilum sp. (SeqCode) | reverse complement strand
TGGCCTGTCGATGATAGGCGACAAAGACATCGTCGTGCGCGGCGACCGCATTGTCTTTCGCAACAGCGGCCTGGAGGGCACGGTCGAGGGCGGCGCGAGCGGCCGGATCATGACCGAACCGGTGGACGGCACCGAGAATATCTCCCTGACGGCGACGGTGGCCGGCATTGTCCATGACGCCAGCAAGCAGGCCAGGCCCTTGCCCAGCGACAGCACGCGCGTGCCCGTGGCCGCCTTCCAGCCGTTCGAGGAGACAGGCACGATGCTGCGACTGGACACGTTCGCCTCCATCCAGCCCCTTTTCTATCTGGAGCAGGCCGTCGGCTTTGTGCTGCTGGCCGAGGTCTTCCAATCGCCGGAGGAACGGCGGCTGGTCTATACTTTGCGGCCGGTGACAGACGACGGCGGCGTGGAGGCGGCCGACGCGCCGCCCTCCATCGACAGCGCCCAGGTGAAGGCAACGACGCCCGCCTTCCGCCTGGCCGACAGCGGCGCGCTGCACACTATCCGCGCCCATCAGGATGGCAACCTCGGCGCCAAGCAGGGCGGCCACCGCGGCTATCTGGAGTTTTGGGTCAACGGGCTGCCCCTGGGCGTGCGCCTGCTGCCGGACGCCCGCTTCCGCTTCCGTGGCGGCCCGGCGAAACTCACCATTGGCGCCTGGCCGCGCCGGGACGAGACGCTCTACCTGACCGGCGAGATCGTCCACATCAACTTCGACCCGATCAACAAGTGTACGCCCTGCTAACCGGGTCATTGCATAGTCGAAAGCAGAGCTCACGCAAAGGCGCTAAGTAAGCCAAGGCGCAAAGAAGAATAAGTCTTCTTCCTTTGTGTCCTTTGCTTCCTTGGCGTTCTTTGCGTGAGCTTCTGTGGCTCGGCAAAACCACTTGCCGGCCGCTTTGTCTCTGGCAAACGGGAATCAGAGGCCGGATCGCGGGAAACGGGTCGCGCTAAAGCAATCTACACTGTAAGTGTTCCAGTCCTCCTCCAGAGTGACGGCAGCCCAGCAAAACAGCCGCCGTCCGGTTCTCCTCTCTCTCGTGCCTCGGACAGGCGGGCGGCGCACCGCGGGTGTGCCGCCCGAAGGTCCACTCAGTTAGCCGGCCCGAATGAATGTCAATTGCCCCCGGCCGCTGCGAATGGTCAACTGGTTGCCGTCCACCGAATAGCCCGATGCCGCCGCCAGTACGGTCAGGAAAAGCTGCTCCTGCTCCATGACGCCAACCGGCTGGGCGCAGAACTGGCCGGAGTTGGTCAGCGAGCCGATGGCCAGGCTGCTGCCGTTGATCTGGTAGGCGGCGCTATAGGTGCTGCAACCCGACGAGCCGCTCAGGTTGCCGCCGTCGCCGAAGATGGCCGTTACCTCCGTGCCGGGCACGACAACCGCGCCGTTGATGTTGGTCAGCCGCCAGACGCCGCCGATGCCCTGCGCCGTCGCCCCGACCGTCACCGACGCCTGTTGGAAGGCGACGCGGCCGTCGGCGGCGCTGGCCTCGACGCGGTAGGTGAAGACCCCTGTCCCGCCGGGGCAGTCGCTCAGCGTGGCGCTGACCAGGGCAAAGTCGAGCAGCACGCCGCCGTTGCGCAGGATGCGCACGCGGGCCACGTCGCCGCCGGCGCTCCAACTGAGGCTGATGCACTGCCCCAGGGCGATCTGGCCGGGCGTGGCGGCGAAGAAGTTGACGACCGGCCCGCCGCCGGGCAGCGGCGTGGCCGTGGCCGCCGTGGGCGCGGGCAGCACGGTGACGTTCTGCCGGCCGGTGGCCGTGCCGCCCGGCCCGGTCACATCGAGTGTGTAGCTGGCTTCGCCCACGGGCGGGCAGTCGCGCGACGTGCCATTGAGCGGCGCGCCGTCCCAGAGCACCTGGCCGTTGCGGGCCACGCGCACGGTCGTCACGTCCCCCTCCACTTGCCAGCGTGCCTCGACGCACTGGCCGGCGGTGATCTGGAAGCTGGGCGTGGTCGTGAAGAAAACGATGGCTGGCGCGTTGGCCACGGGCGTCACGTCGATGCGCAGCGGCCGCAGCTCCAGCGTGCCGTCGAGCCGGCTGACGCGCAGGGTGAAGGTCGTCGTCGTCGCGGGGCACTCGACGCTGTTGCCGCTGCTGGCGACGGTGTTGAGTTGCCAGGGCTGGCCCTCAGCCTGGAACGACACCTGGGCCGCGCCATCGACCTGCCACGCGAAGTTGACGCACTCGCCGGCGCGGATGGTCGTCCGGTCAGCGGTGAAACGAATGTCGGGCGAGGCCGTAGCCGTCGGCGCTGGCGTCGGCGTGGCCAGTTCGGGCACAGTGATGCCGACCGAGAGGCGCTCGCCGAACAGCAGCCCGCCCGGCCCGCGCATCGACCAGAAGCCCTGGTAGATGCCCGGCGTCAGCGGGGCGATGAGATCGACGGTCAGATCGATCGTCTCGCCCGGCGGCACCGTGGCGGGCAAGGGCACGGCCCGGCTGCCCATGCGCGCCTGGGGCACGTTGCCGCCCACGGGCGTTAGTTGGTAGCTGCTGTCCCACGCGCACGTGCCGATGTTCTGCACCCGCCAGGTCGTCTGGAACGCCGTGCCTGGGCTGATGGACGGCGGCGAGGCCATGTTGTTGTCGTCCAGGTCGAGATGGGCCACCAGGGCCATCGCGTCGATGCAGCCGGCGGCGGCCAGAGCGGCCCGCGGCGTCCCCTCCGGGGCCACAGGCGCCGGCGTGGGCAGCGGGGCCAGTTCGGCCGCGTCCAGGTTCAGGTAGCGCCCCGCCAGTTCGGCCAGCGTGCCGTCGGCCTCCAGCGCGGCCAGGGCGTCGTTGATGGGCGCGGTCAGCGTGGAGCCTTTGGCCAGGGCGACGGCCAGTTGTTGCGCGTTCAGGCCGCGGCCGATGATGGCCAGCGTGTCCTGCTCCCGCGCGATCACCTCCAACGGCAGCCGGTCGGCGATGACGACGTCGATGCGCCCGGCCAACAGGTCAGCGATAGCCTGGTCGGTGGTCGTGTAGGCCAGGATGTTGTTGGCCGATAGGACGCCCGCGTCTACGCCCACTTCCTGGAGCCACGTCTGGAAGACCGAGCCGTCCTGCACGCCAACACGCAGCGGGGCCAGGTCGGCGATGGAGCGCAGCAGGATGCCGCTGTCGGTGCGGGCCAGGGCGGCGTCCTCGCTGACGAAGTAGACGCGCGAGAAATCGACCACCGCGGCGCGCGACTCGCTGACGGAAATGGCGGCGATGGCGGCGTCGATCTGGCCGACTTGCAGCGCCCCGCCCAGGCCGTCGAAGGCCATGTCGCTGAACTCGACGGCGACGCCCAATTGCTCGCCCAGCGCCCGCGCCAGGGCGATGTCGAAGCCGTCCAGCCCGAACTCCTCGGTGTAGAAGGCGAAGGGCGGGTAGTCGGCCGACGTGCCGACGACCAGCCGGCCACGCGCCTGCACCGTCGCCCAGGCGTCGGCCGCGGGGGCGGGGGTGGCGGCGGCGCTGGTGGTGGCGGCGGTGGGCGTGCCGGCGGGTGCAATGGTCGGGGTCTCAGCCGTCTGTTGGCGGCAGGCGGATAGAGCGGCCAGAAGCGCCAACAGCAACAGAATGCCAATTGGAAGGCGAATGGGTTCAGCGCGCGTCATGGGTTACCTCATTAGCGCCGCGACCGGGGCGCTGGAATGGCGAGAAGGGGCGGCCAGGCAGGGCCGGGGCGGGATAGCCGGTCGCATGCGGCCGGTTGGCGCCCGCCCCGGGTACTGCCCGGTAAGCCGAGGCGATGAGCTACGAGGCCGGGATAAACGTCATCGTCCCTCCATCGGCCATCAGCTGGATGATCAACGTGCCGGCTTCGTCTACCTCGAACGGGCCGGCCTGGTTCAGGTACTCGATGAATGAATCACCCAGCGAGTCGGACGGGCAGGCGGCCAGCGTCGTGGCCCGGATGGCAATCGTCAGCGTGCCGTCGCTGTTGACCGTGTACGTGCCGTTGGCCGTGTTGCAGTCGGCCACGACGACGACTGTGCCGTCGTCGCCGAACTCCAGCGTGTAGGGCGACGTCGCCGGCACGACGTAGTCCTGCTTGGCGTCGCGGAAGGTGGCCCAGCGCCAGACCGTGCCGGCCAGCGGCGCGGCCGACGGCTCGTCGGTGCCCTCCACCGGGCCGCTGCCGATG
>DAOSMQ010000281.1:0-4139 GCA_035372725.1 Promineifilum sp. (SeqCode) | reverse complement strand
TTGACGAGCGTGCTCGATACTCTGTCGGGGCTGGGCTTCGGCGTCATGGGCGTGGCCCTGGCGATCGCCGTCATGCGCTACCGCCTGTTCGATATCGACGTGCTCATCCGCAAGACGACGTCGTATGCCATCCTCACGGCATTGCTGGCGCTGGTCTATTTCGGCAGCGTCGTCGTATTGCAACGGGTGTTGTCGCCCGTTACCGGCGAGTCGACCGCGGCCGTCGTCCTGTCCACGCTGCTCATCGCCGCGCTCTTCCTGCCTCTCCGCCGCCGGGTGCAGGGCCTCATCGACCGGCGCTTCTTCCGCAAGAAATACGACGCCGAGCAAGTGTTGGCCCGCTTCGCCGCCACGGCGCGCGACGAGACCGACCTCGACGCGCTGACGACCGAGTTGCTGCGCGTCATTCAGGAAACGATGGAGCCGGAGACGGTCAGCCTGTGGTTGCGGCCGGTGGAAAGTCGGTTGCCGCCGCTGGGCAGGGGCGCGGAGTAGCCGCCCCCGCCCGGCGGCCGCGCTGGGCCGCGCAGCCCCGCGCCGGCCTGGGCTATCCGGCAGGAGAAGCGGGCATGTCAGCCGTCAGCCTTGTCGAACTCAAACTTGCGGTTCGGAGCTTTGTATCTGTAATGCATTTTACAACCCTTCTATTCCGGCAATGCTATACTCAGCCGCAGGTGTTTGCAGAGGTCTGAACATTTCCCACAACCCACAACCCCCAGTCCCCTCCTTCACCTAACAACGAGGCCCGCGCCACTTGCCAGCCCGTCTGTCGGGACAGCAGTACGGCTCTTACCCCACGGCGCGCGCCCTATATACAGAGAGCATCGTAACCTGGAAACCCGTCATCTGTCGGATGTGCAATACGATTTGCTAAAGATGTCGGAGGTTATCATGTTGAAGAAAGCAGTAGCCACTTTGTTTGTGTGCGCACTGCTCGCCGGAATCTTTCTGGCGGCCCGCCCGGCCCAGGCCGAAGCGAACGCTGACCCCTATGAGCCGAACAACCGGCGTGCCGACGCCACTCCCATCACCTATGGAACGAGACTCAACGGCCTGTTGATCAATCCTGCCGGCGACGTCGACGTCTTCTCCTTCCACGGTACGGCCGGGGACGTGATTAATGCCAGCGCCTACCCCGGCGGTGGGGACATCCCCGCCAACCCCTCGCTCGATTTGATGAAGGCCGACGGTACGATCCTGATTCACTCGGACTGGCAGCTTGATTTTGACCCGACGGCGTCCTTCTATTATCAACTACAGGCCACGGGAACTTATTATCTCCGTGTGCTGGAAAGCGGACATCCGAATGCGGGTGGCCCAGACTATGACTACGACCTGACACTCAACCTGGTCGACACGCCTCCGACCGGCCTCTACGTTTACGTCACCACCAGGGCCGCGGGCACGGTAGCGAACATCAGCTTCGACAAACGCGACATCCTGAGCTGGACCGATGGTGTCTGGTCGCTGTTCTTCGACGGCAGCCAGAAAGGACTGCCAGCCAGGGCCGACTTTAACGCCATCGACATCGATAACGCCAGCACTGGTTCCATCGTGGCCGCCTTCGTTAACCCGGTGTCGCTGCCCGGCGCGGGCATGATCACTCCCTTCGACCTGGCCTTCTACGACGGCAACAACTGGTCGATGCACTTCGACGGCTCCGACGTCGGCCTGACTCAGGCTGGCGAGAAGATCGATGCTCTGGAGGTTCTTGACAGCAGTCCGGGGGAGTTTCAACCCGGGCAACTGAATTGTCTTAAGGTGTTGTGGTTGAGCACAACCGGGTCAGGGAAGGTTACCGACTATCAGGGCCACGCTCTGCGCTTCGGCAGAGAGGACATCCTCGGTTTCTGCGTCACCCAGTTCGGTAGCCATACACAGGGCCAGTGGTTCCCGGTTCAAAACTATCTCCCTGGCAACATCGATGGGTTGACGGTTATCAATTCCACGCCCTATATGACCACCAACAGTTCGTTCACCCTCGACGGCGTAGCCGTTGGTCGCTCTATGATCTACCGCGAAGACCTGACCAACTTGTCTAATGGCCAGCCGGAAGGTGTCCTTTCGGGGCCATACTGGCGGGCGGCCGACGCCGGACTGACGGTCAATATCGACGGCATCGATATGATCCACTAGACGCCCTGGTTCCAACCACCGCGAACGAAAACGGGCCTGACGATCTCAGGCCCGTTTTTAGTTCCCCGGACACGAAGCCTCGCTCTCTTCATAACGAGCAGGGGCCAATTGCCTTCTATGCCCGGCGATAGCGGCCCGTTTCGTCACTCGCGATCGAGGCCCATCCATGAACGACACACGGCCGCCGCCCTCAGCCACGCAGCCTCCGCGCCCGCCTGTGCTATACTATCCGGCAGGAGAAGCGGGCATGTCAGCCGAAACCGAGATTGCCCAGTTGCAGGCGGCCCTGGCCGCCCTTGAGGCCCAGCGGTCACTGCTGGGGGATGCCGTTGTCGATGCCGCTGTCGGCCCCATTCGCGACAGTCTGGCAGCCCTGTACGCCCGTGCCCGGGCCGGCCAGCAGCGCAAGCAAGCCACCGTTCTGTTCGCCGACGTCTACGGCTTCACGACGCTCTCGGAAACGATGGATGCTGAGGATGTGGCCAGCATCATTAATGAGCTGTGGGCCGTCGTAGACAGGGCCATCCTCGACCACGGCGGCTACATCGACAAGCACATCGGCGACGCGGTCATGGCCGTCTGGGGCGCGCGCGACGCCCGTGAGGACGATCCCGAGCGGGCCGTGCGGGCAGCGCTGGCGATGCAGATGGCCGTGGCCCACTTTTGCCAGACCCACCACGCGCCCCTGGCTTTGCGCATCGGCATCAATACCGGGCCGGTGATCCTGGGGCCGGTGGGGACGACGGGCGAGTTCACGGCGATGGGCGACGCCGTGAATTTGGCCAGCCGCCTGGAGCACGCCGCCCCGGTCGGCGGCATCCTCATCAGCCACGACACCTATCGTCACGTCCGTGGCATCTTCGATGTGCAGCCACCCGCGCCGCTGACCGTCAAGGGCAAGGCCGAGCCGGTGCAGACCTACATCGTCCTGCGGGCCAAGCCGCGGGCCTTCCGCATGGCCACCCGCGGCGTCGAGGGCATCGAGACGCGCATGGTCGGCCGGGAGGCCGAGTTGGACGCGCTGCGGCAGGCGTTCACCGACGCCGTCGGCGCATCGCAGACCTGCGTCGCAACCGTCATCGGCGAGGCGGGCGTGGGCAAGAGCCGGCTGCTCTATGAGTTCGACAACTGGATCGAGCTGCGGCCGGAGGAGATCACCTACTTTAAGGGCCGCGGCACGCCCAACACCCAACACGTCCCCTATAGCCTCTTCCGCGACCTATTCGCTCTCCGCTTTGATATCCTCGATAGCGACAGCGCCGCCGTGGCCCTGGAGAAGTTCCAGGCGGGCATGGCCGGCTTCCTCGACCCCGACCACGCCGCCATCGCCGGCCACTGGCTGGGCTTCGACTTCTCGGCCAGCGAGGCCGCCGGCCGGCTGCTGGGCACGGCCGGCTTCGCCCAGGCGGCGCAGGCTTATCTGACGCGCTATTTCCGCCGCGTCGTCGCCGAAGGGCCGGCCGTCGTCTTCCTGGAGGACATCCACTGGGCCGACGACCCATCGCTCGACCTGACCCAGCATCTCGTCGCCGCCCTGCCGGCCGCGCCGTTGCTGGTGGTGGCCCTGGCCCGGCCGGCGTTCTTCGAGCGCCGCCGCGGCTGGGGCGAGGACAGCGCGGCCTTTCGCGCCGTGCGCCTGTCGCCCCTGTCGCGGGAGGCCGCCCGGGCGCTGGTCGATGAGATCCTCCAGCGCGCCGACGCCATCCCCGCCAGCCTGCGCGATCTCATCGTCAACTCGGCCGAGGGCAACCCGTTCTACGTCGAGGAACTGGTCAAGATGCTCATCGAGCAGGGGGTCATCGAGCGGGGAATGAGGAATGAGGAATTAGGAATTAGGAATGAAGAGCGGGGGAGCGGAGGAGCGGGGGAGCAGGGAGGGAAAGAGCCGCCGGGTGGGGTTGCTTTCTCCCCTGCCCCCCTGCCTCCCGGCTCCACTGCGCTGGAAGCGCGCTGGACGGTGCGGACAGACAGGCTGGCCGCCCTGAAGGTCCCGGCGACGCTGA
>DAOSMQ010000280.1:0-4139 GCA_035372725.1 Promineifilum sp. (SeqCode) | reverse complement strand
CGCCTGCTGGCCACGAGCGTCACCCTGTCGGCCTATGACCCCGTGCGCGACGAGACGTTCACCTGGCCGGTTGAGCCGCGCGTCTGGAGCCAGTGGCTGCGCCTGACCGTCGATCCGGCCGCGCCCACAGCCGCGCCAACGCTGGCTGTGGACAAGCAACTCGCCGCCGCCTACCTGGACACCCTGGCGGCGGAGATGGGCGACGGCCGCTATTTGCACGAGGACGAGACCCCGGAGGCCATTCGCGCCGCCCTGCTGGCCGGGCAGCCCGCCGCCGGGGCGCGCGTCTACCACCGCGAGAGCCGCCACGTCGTCCAGTCGGGCGAGACGCTGTCGAGCATCGGCTACGACACCGGCATCCCCTACCCGTGGATCCAGCAGGCCAACCCCGGCATCGACGCGCTGACCGTCGGCCAGGAGATCGTCATCCCCTCGCCCGACGCACTGTTGCCGCTGCCGGTCGTCGCCGGCAAGCGCATCATCGTCAGCATGAGCGAGCAGCGCGCGCGGGTCTACGAGAACGGCCAGCTCAAGTGGGATTGGCCGGCCAGCACGGGCATCGACAGCAGCCCCACCGCGCCAGGCGTCTTCCAGATTCAGTCCCACGAGCCGAACGCCTACGCCGGCAACTGGAACCTGTGGATGCCGTCGTTCATGGGCATCTACCGGCCCGTGCCGACGTCGGACTTCATGAACGGTTTCCACGGCTTTCCGACGCGCGGCCAGGCCCAACTGCTGTGGACGGGCGACCTGGGCCACCGCGTCACCTATGGCTGCATCCTGCTCAGTTCGGAGAACGCGCAGGCGCTCTACGACTGGGCCGAGGAAGGCGTGGTGGTCGAGGTGCAGCGCTAGGCGGCTTGCCGGCTGCCGCCAGACGACCGCTGACCACCGACCGCGGACGGCAGACCTCTGCCCCCTCGGCTTCTAGCTCAGGTTGAAGGCCGCCTTCAGCCCCTCAATCGCCTCGGCCTCCATCGGCGCTAACTCGCCCAGCACGGCCGCGTCAATCAGCGACCGGGCGCTGAACTCGGCCACCTCCAAACGGTCAAAAGCGGCCAGGACGCTATTGCCGACGGCCAGCACGCCGTCGTTGGCCATCAGCGCCACCGGCGCGCGCAGCGACACGCGCTTGGCCACGGCCTCTAGCTGGGTGTAGCACATCTCGTAGGGCAGCCGCGGGATGTCGCGCAACAAAATGAAGCTCTCCGGGATGGTGCGCGAGTCGAACTGGGCCAACGTGACAGCGTAGGCGGTGACATTGGGCGGCTGGGCGGCAATGATGGCGGCAATGTCGGGGTTGGCGGCGTAGATAGCCTCGTGGAGCAGCACAGCGCGGCTGGGCAGCTTGCCCGCCTCGCGCCGGCCGCCGCGCACCAGAACCACGTCCTCCACGCCCAGCGTCAGCCGGTCGCGGCCGGCGGGGGTGATCAGGAAGCTATCGGCATCCAGCCGGGCCGAGACGACGCCCTGCGTGCTGATCATCAGTTGCCGCTCATAGGCCCGCGCGGCTATGTCGATGACCTGCCGGCGCAACTCGCGCTCAGCGCTGCTGTGGGCCGCGGGCGTGAATTCGGGCAGCGTGTTGTCGCACTGGTCGAACAGGCTCAGTGCCGGCTCCGTCAGCGTCAGCACGTCACCCAGCGTCCGGGCGCGCAGGTGGATGCGGGCGCAGAACTCCAGCGTCTCCAGCCGCTGGAAGGCGTCGAGCAGTGTCGGCCCGGCGGCGGCCATGCCGTGGTTCTCCAGGATGATGACGTTGCTGCCCGTGGCAAAGGCCGCGGCGATGCGCTCGCCCAGCGACTCGCTGCCGGGCAGGTCGTAGGGCGCGTAGCCGACCGGCCCGCAGAAGCGGCCGGCCTGGGGCACGATGCGCGTATCCGGCACCTGGCGGACGATGCTGAAGGCCACCAGCGCCGGCGGGTGGGCGTGGACGATGGCGCGCACGTCCGGCCGCAGCCGGTAGATGGCCCGGTGGAAGGGCAACTCGGTGCTCGGCCGGTGCGGCCCTTCGGCCGTGCCGCCCGACCGCACGCGCATGATGTCGTTGGGCGTCAGCTTGCCCTTGTCAATGCCCGCCGGGGTGATCCAGATGTCGCCGTTGTCGTCGAGAATGGACAGGTTGCCGCCGCTGAGCGTGGTCATGCCGTACCGGTAGATGCGCTGCATGATTGCGGTCAGTTGCTCGCGGGGGGAGAGAAGTTGAAAGCTCATGAAGCTGTTCTCCGGCTAAGTGGCGCGATTCTCCCAAATCGCGACGCCATCGGCGGCGGCGCTGACGTAAACTCGACCGTCGCGCCCCGTGGCGGCGCGATAGCGGGCGGTGATGGCCGCGGCGGCTGCCTCGGCGTCGGCCGCGGCGGCCAGGGCCACAGCGCAGCCGCCAAAGCCCGCCCCGGTCAGCCGCGCGCCCAGCACGCCCGGCGTGTCCAGGGCGATCGCCACCAGCGCGTCCAGTTCCGGGCCGCTGACCGCGTAGTCATCGCGCAGGCTGCGGTGGGAGGCGACCATGAGCGCGCCGAACCGGGCCACGTCGCCCGCCTCTAGGGCGGCGACGCTGTCGAGCACGCGCTGGTTCTCGCTGACGACGTGACGGGCGCGGCGCAACTCGACCGGGTCGAGCCGCCAGCCCTCGGCGGCCAGCAGGGCGGCGTCCACGTCGCGCAGGGCGCGGATTTCTGGCCGCGCCGCTTGCAGCTTGCCCACGGCCGACTCGCACTCGGCGCGGCGCTGGTTATAGGCCGAGCCAGCCAGCGTGCGCGGCGCAGCGCTGTCGAGCACCAGCACGCGCACACTGGCCGGCAGCGCCACCGGCCGGACGGCATAGCTGCGGCAGTCGATCAGCAGGGCGTGGCCAGCCACGCCGCCGGCCACGGCCAACTGATCCATGATGCCGCTTTGCAGGCCGACGATCTCGTTCTCAACGCGCTGCCCCAGCCGCGCCAACGCCGTGCGCTCGATGGCCACGCCGGCCAGGCCTAGCAGCGCCGTGGCCACGCCCAACTCCAGTGACGCCGACGACGACAGGCCCGAGCCGAGGGGTAGGTCGCCGTCGATGAGCAGATCCGCGCCGCTCAGCGGCTGGCCGTCGGCCAGCAGCAAGGCGGCCACGCCGCGGATGTAGCGCGTCCAGCCCGGCTCTTCGCGCGGGCGCAGGTCGGTCAGCGGCGCGGCGTCCTCCTCGCCCAGGCGCGCGGCCACGCTGCGCAGCTGGCCGTCCTCGCGGCGGCGGGCGGCGATGACCGTGCCCATGTCCAGCGCCGCCGGGAAGACCCAGCCGTCGTTGTAGTCGGTGTGCTCGCCAATGAGATTAACGCGGCCGGGCGAGCGGACGATCAACTGCGGCGGCGCGCCAAAGGCGGCCGTGAAGCGCTCAGTGAGATTCAGGGGGTTCATGGCCACTCTTCCGGCAGGGCGCGCAGCCGCGCGGCGGCGCTCTCCGGGGTAATGTCGCGCTGGGGCTGGCCGAGTAGTTCGTAGCCGACCATGAACTTGCGCACGGTGGCCGAGCGCAGCAGCGGCGGGTAGAAGTGGGCGTGCAGGTGCCAGAACGGGTACGGCTCGCCGTCCGTCGGCTGCTGGTGGAAGCCCATGCTGTAAGGGAAGGGCACGTCGAAGACGCGGTTATAGCGCCGCGTTAGCCGCCCCAGGATGTCGGCCAGCGCGTCGCGGGCGGCGTCGCCCAGGTCAGTCAACGCGCCGCAGTGGCCGCGAGGCAGCAGCAGCGTCTCATAGGGCCATACCGCCCAGAAGGGCGCCAGCGCCACCCAGGGCAGCAGCACAATCGCCAGGGTGACGCCCGCGCCCAGCACGTGCCGGAGGCGAGGATACGCGCCGCGCCGCCAGGCCAGCCACAGCCCGCCGAGCGCCCCCGCCGCGATCAGCGCCAGGCCGTCGTTGCGGGTGAACATGGCCAGCCCCGCCAGCGCCCCCGCCGCCCACAGCCAACGCCCGTCCTCGCGGACGCCCAGATAGACCGCCGCCAGCGCGCCGAACGCGAGGCGCATACGCTGGGCGGGCGGCTGATCACCGCCTACGAGGACGAGGGCCGGCGGCTGGCGCGCGAGCTGCACGACGACATCACGCAGCGCCTGGCCGGCGTGGCCATGGAAACCGCCACGCTGGGCCGCATTGCCGAG
>DAOSMQ010000279.1:0-4156 GCA_035372725.1 Promineifilum sp. (SeqCode) | reverse complement strand
GTGACAAACCACAGGAAGGCCCGCGCCGCCCAGTTGAGCCGCACGCGGTCTTCCAACATCCGGCTGTAATTGCGCAGCCAGGGCAAAATGCTGGCCAGTTCCGACTCGCCCAGCAGCGCCCCGACGGGCCGGTTGATGGTGTAGTGGAGCATCACCGCGTCGGCCGCGGCGGCGTCGGGGTGGGCCGGCGAGAGGAAGACGGTCGTATTGGCCGGCAGGGGCGCAGGGGGGCAGGGCTGCAGGGGCGAATTCTCCCCCGCGCCCCTGCCCCCCTGCTCCCCCACTGCCAGGGACGCGCGCACCACGTAGGCCACCTCGCGCTCCCAATCGTTTTCGGCCGCGGCGATCTCGACCACCTCCGACTTGGGCACGGCGCGGACGTAGCTCATGCCGTCGGCCGGGTTGCGGAAGAGGACGAGGAACAGGTCGCCGGCGCGGCTCAGTTCGTCCATCAGTTCCGGCAGACGCAGGTCGAGCCGGTTCTGCGGGTGCGTCCAGAAGGTGTCGATGAAGCGGCCGAGTTCGCCGGGGGCGACGGGGGTCAGGCCGTCGCCGACGGTGTAATCGGTGATAATGTCGATGATGCGCTTGGCGTAGGGATTGGTGCGCCAGGCCAAAAGGGCATCGTTGTACTGCCGGGTCGCGTCGTCGGGCGGGCGGTCGCCGCGGCCAAACGGCCCGCCAGCCCCGACCACGGATGACCAGCCGCCCACGCCCTCGCGCAGGTCGGCCGCCGCGGCCAATTGTTGTCGTTGTCGCCATCGATCGAGCCAGCTCATGGTGTCTCCTCGGGGGTGGTCGGCGGTAGACGGCGGGGCGCTCAGCGCCGCCATTTCAGGGCCACGTCCTCGGCGGCGATCGCGCCGATGAGGAACAGCAGGATGACGTTGATGGCCTGCCACAGGGCGTCGGGGAAGCCGGGCACAAGGGTGAAAACGGCCGTCTGGACGACGGCGACGACGGCCAGCCAGAACTTGCGGCTGTGCCACAGGATTTCGAGCGGGTTGCTTAACATGATGTCTCCTTTGGGTCGCTGGCCGGTTGCCCGGCGCGAACATTTGTTCTAGCGAACAGTCTAGCAAACTAAAAAGTGCTGGCGCAATTCGATTTTCGACATGGGGGTAATGCAGATCGATCCAGTAGCCTCGCTGGGGGCTATTTGCCGGTAACGAATTGGCCCCGGGCAGCCATTGATCACTAGGAGGCTCGAAAAGGGGATGAACATGAACATCTTGCTGGAGTGGACGGTGCAGGTCAATCGCCTGGCCGCGATCGGCCTGCAAAATTCGCGTGAAGTCCCGGTGGTCGAGATGACCATCCAGGCCCTCGTCATTGTGGCCCTGGTGTTTATGTTTTTGGGATTCTACGCCGGTATCCGCGTGGCTCGCCCGCGGTACTGGGATTAACACTGGATGCCAGGAGTGGTTGAACGGCGGTCGGAGTGGCAGGCAACTGTAACACTCCGGCCGCCCCACGCCATGATATACTAACGACAGTCGCGGTCGGCAAGCAGGGAAGGAGGCAGGCAGGATGTCGGAAGGGATGGCCAATCCAGCAGCGCCGGAAAGGGGCGGCCCGGGCGAGTTGGCATATGACCGAGACTTACTCCGGAGAATCCAACAGGGGTCGCCAGAAATGGCCAGGGCAGCCGTCGATGAACTGATGACCTATTGTCGCCAGAGCATTAGCGCATACGTGAACAGCCGCGGGCTGGATAGCGACTACTGTGAAGATGTCATCGATGACACGTGCCTATACGTGAGCACGCATATCAGCGGCTTCGCTTTCCGCGGACGGCCCCTCAGCCACTGGTTCGGGGCTATCGCCGCTCTGAAGGTCAAGGAACAACGGCGCATCGCCCGGCGCAACCGGCGCGAGATCGCCGCCTCAGAGTTGCCCGGCGCGGACGGCGACTGGGACGACCATCCCTTTGACCTGCCCCAGAACCTGGCCCACGCCCACCGTTCGACCCAACGCTATGACTCCTCTGACAGAAACGACCCCAACCTGACCGCGGTGCTGAACAATCTGACCCGCCAGGAAGCCGACCGGCTGATCCACATGGCGCTGAAATCCTTGCCGACCGACCAGCGCCGGATTATGATGCTGATCTACTTCAATGAGATCACCACGGCCGAGGAGGTCGGCGCGATTCTGAACATGGACCCCGGCACGGTGCGCGTCTATCATCTGCGCGCCCGCCGGCGGCTGGAAGCAGTGGCTGTGTTGAAAGCGATCTTCGATGATCTTTGTTTTTCCTGACCTGGCCGCGCCCAGGAGTGTACTTGGCACGCTCTCCGGCGCGGCTTTTCATTTTTTGGAACGCCGGTTCTGGGCCAGGCGACAGCCCATCTTTATTCGTGGCGACCGGCCAGGCGGCCGCTCAATGGCACTTTATTTACAGGATGGTGGAGAAGACATGCTCACAAAGCGTACATCTGGAGAGGGACTGATTGGCCGGAGCAACAGTTCAAGGGTAGTGCCGGTAAAGAGCGGTACGCTTTCCAGAAGCCGGCCAGCGGGCAGCGGTTTTCCGGACTGCGCGGCGCTGGGTCTGGGCCGCTATCTGCGCGCCGCCCGGCTCAATGCCGGTTGGTCCTACGAAGCCCTGGCCGGACAGGCCGGACTTGACCGCGTGACGGTCATCGCCCTGGAGAGCGGCCTGTTGCCGCCGGCAGACATCCGCGCCGAATGGCTCGACCGGCTGGCCGCGGCTCTGAATGAGGACGCCGGCGACCTGCGCCTGCTGCTGAACCTACCCGTGGCCAGACCCGAGCCGGCGACCCGGGCCGCGGCCGCGGCTGAGTCCCGTCTGCTGCGCCTGACGGTCGATGACGCCGATGATGACCACCCCGCCGGGTCGGAGGCCCACCCACCTTACCACGGCGCGGGCTGGATCGACTGTCGCGCCCGCTATCGCTCCATCCGCCCCCAGCGCGACCCGGAACGCCTTTACTTCGACAAGTAGAACAGTCTGACGCCAGGACGCCAGGGCGTGAAAAGAGTCCCGTCACCCTGCGTCTTGGCGTCGACTGTGGCTCGCCCCCCTCCCCCCTCCTTGCGTCTTGGCGTCTTTGCGTTAACCTCTGCCCATGCCCGCGCCACAAGCCCTCCTCGACAAGATCGCCCAGTTCCACGACGACCGCCGGCGGCTCCTGCCGACCTACAACGAAACCGAAGTCCGCGTCCACTACATCAACCCCCTCTTCGAGGCCCTCGGCTGGGACATGACCAACGCCCACGGCCGCAACGAGGTTAAGCACGAAGACCGCGTCGACGTCCGCGAGCGCGACCGGCTGCGGGCCAAGGCCCCCGACTACGGCTTCTACCTCGACGGCCGCCGCCGCTTCTTCGTCGAGGCCAAGAAGCCGGCCGTCCACCTGGAGCGCGACCCCGCCCCCGCCCACCAGCTGCGCCGCTATGCCTGGACGGCCAAACTGCCCCTCAGCATCCTGACCGACTTCGAGGAACTGGCCGTCTATGACACCCGCGTGCGCCTGCGGCCCGACGACAGCGCCGCCGTCGCCCGGCTGCGCTTCTGGCGCTACGACGACTACGCCGCCGTCTGGGACGAAATCGCCGCGCTCTTCGGCCGCGACGCCGTGCTGGCCGGTTCGCTGGAGCGCTTTGCCGAGGCCGAGGGCGGCCGCAAGGGAATCGCCACCGTCGACGCCGAGTTCCTGCGCCAGCTGGACGAGTGGCGCGACGTGCTGGCCCGCGCCGTGGCCAACCGCAACCGCCTCAGCCAGCGCGACCTCAACTTCGCCGTCCAGCAACTCCTCGACCGGGTCATCTTCCTGCGCATCGCCGAAGACCGCGGCATCGAACCTTATGGCCAGCTGCAAGACCTGACCCAGGGCGCGGGCCACTCCAGTAGTACAGCCTGTTAGGCTGTCGTCGCCAGCCGCAGCCGCAGCCACAGCCTAACAGGCTGTGCTACAGGCTAGGCGTCGAGGAGACAGTAGTACAGCCTGTTAGGCTGTCGTCGCCAGCCGCAGCCGCAGCCACAGCCTAACAGGCTGTGCTACAGGCTGGTGTCGAGGAGACAGTAGTACAGCCTGTTAGGCTGTCGTCGCCAGCCGCAGCCACGGTGGAGTTCCCCCGGAAAAGTAGAGTCGCGAAGAAGGCTATATCCTTGAGACGGGAGAACAAGCAT
>DAOSMQ010000278.1:0-4157 GCA_035372725.1 Promineifilum sp. (SeqCode) | reverse complement strand
AGCCACACCCTGTCAAGGGGGAAACGCCAATTAGGCGGACTATAGTCCACTTTCTAAGGGGCACATTAAGACGCGGCACTGTGCCCCGACCCGGCGAGTTACTCGGCCTCGTCCTCGCCCTCGCCCAGCAATTCTTCGTCGCCGGTCAGCAAGGCCAAGCCATCCTCGATCATCCCTCGGCCGGCCTCGGCCATGGCCTGGCTGTTGGCCGCGGCGGCCTCGGCCAAATCCAGCCGCGCCTCGCCCTCGGCCACTTCCTCCTCGCCCAGCGCGCCGACCGTCTCGCCCGTCTCGCCCATCGACTCGCTGAGGGCACGCATGGCGCTGTAGCGCAGGATGTTCTCGACGGCCAGCTGCCGCAGGCGCTGGCTGCGCCCCTGCAGGAAGCCGGCCATCGTGGCCAGTTCCATGGCCGCCAGCACGTCGCTCAGCACGGCCAACTCGCCGGAGATCGCGCCGATCTCGATGACGCCCTGCAAATCCTCCTCGTTGAGCGAGTGGACGACGGCGCTCATGGTGCCGAGGTCTTCCGACGCGGCCAGCATGTCGGCCCCTTGCATCAGGTCATTGACGCCGGCGGCCGAGACGAGGTCGGCCAACGACGCCCGCCGCTCGGCCGTGCGCAGCGCGTCGTGGCCGCGGGTCAGGTCGTGGGCCACTTGCGCGGCGGCCATCGCCGCGGCGATCATTTCCGGTTCGGGTGGGGTGAGCGAAGTGTCGTCGGTCATGATGAGTTCTCCTGTCGGCTGTGACGGTTCAGACGAACGGCATTATAGCCCGCCCGTCAGAAGAGGAAAGGCACAAAGCGCCTGGTGCGACGCATGTAGGCGGCATACGGTTCACCGAGCGCGTCCAGGAGCGCCCGCTCTTCAAGGCGCACGCGGTAGCCGAACGTCACGATGCTTGCCAGAGCGATGAGCAGCAGCCCCAGCCAGTGGCCCAGCATCAGCCCCGTGCCCAGCAGGGAGAGCATGCTGCCGCTGTAGGCCGGGTGGCGGATGCGGCGGAAGGGGGGCGCGTCCACCACGCGCTGGTCGGTGTAGGTGGCGACGTCGACGGTGAAGAAGCGGCCGAGGGTGCGGATGGCCGCCCGCCGCAGGACAAGTCCGGCGAGAGCGACGACGACGCCGGCAATGAACACATAGGGCCGGTGGTAGGGCAGCGTGCCTTCGGGCCGGGCGAGCGCCAGCCAGATGGCAGTGGCCAGGGCCAGCGTTAGCCCAATGCGAAAGAGCCAGTGTGAGCCGCGCTCGTGAAAAACGACATTGTTGCCTCGTGGACGGCGGCGGATCGAGTCGAACACATCAGGCGTGGCCCAGATGGCCAGAACGATGATGAAGGTCAGCCGGTAGAGGGGGAGGGTGAAGAGGGAGGGCATGGGGTGGGCAGTGGGGCAGTAATCAGTAAGTCAGTAAGCAGTGGGTCAGTAAGCAGTGGGTCAGTAAGCAGTGGGTCAGTATCCAGTGGTCAGTCGTCGGCGGTCGGCGGTCGGCGGTCTGTCGTCAGCGGTCGGCGTGGGCAAAGAGCCAATCAGACACGGCCGCCACAATCGCCGCGCGGTCATCGGCTTCGAACCAGGCGATGCGCGGGTCGTCGGCGCGGAACCAGGTCGCTTGCTGGCGGGCGAAGCGGTGGGTTTCGAACTGGGTGCGGGCCACGGCCTCGCCCAGCGACAGCTCGCCGCGCAGGTGGGCCAGTAGCTGTTGGTAGCCCAGCCCCGACAGCGGCGGCTCGTTGGCATAACCAGCGTCGCGCAGGCGGCGCACCTCGTCCAGCAGCCCGGCGGCCATCATCGCCTCCACGCGGGCGTCGATGCGCGCGTAGAGATCGGCCCGGTCGCGCCGCAGCCCCAGCAGGTAGATGTCGTAGGGCGGCGGCGTCTTGCGCTGCAAGTCCGACATGCGCCGGCCGCTGACCAGCATTACCTCCAGCGCCCGGACGACGCGGCGGACGTTGCGCGGGTCGATGCGCGCCGCGGCGGCGGGATCGAGCGCGGCCAGCCAACGCCCGGCCTCCGCGCCGCCCAGCCCTTCCAGCGCCGCCCGCAGCGCCGGCCGCGGCGCCACGGCCGGCACGCCCCAGCCCTCGACGACGGCCATGACGTATTGCCCCGTGCCGCCGGTGAGGATGGGCAACCGGCCGCGCGCCTGCACAGCGTCGATGGCCGCGTAGGCCAGCCGCTGAAACTGCCCCAGGCCTATGGTTTCGTCCGGGGCGCACAGGTCGATGAGATGGTGGGGCACGAGGGCGCGCTCGGCCGGGCTGGGCTTGGCCGTGCCGATGTCCATGCCCTGGTAGAACAGGCGCGAGTCGGCCGAGACGATCTCGCCGTCGAAGCGGCTGGCCAGCGCCAGCGACACAGCCGTCTTGCCCACGGCTGTCGGGCCGGCGAGAACCAGCAGCGGCCGGCGCGGCTCAACGCTCATGGGTCAGCAGGGCGTCGGGCGGGGCCAGATTGCGCTCGGCCTGCGCCCAGATCAGTTCAGCGGCGTCAAAAGCGGCGCGCGGCCGGCCCAGCGCGCGGGCGCGGTCGCGCATCTGCGCCAGGAGGCGGCCGTCGTCGGCCAGCGCCTGCCGCAGAGCGCTCACCAGCGCCGCCGGCGCGCCGGCGAGCACGCCCGCGCCGCGATCGACGACGTAGTCGGCGTTGCCCCGCTCGTGCATCGGCGTACACTGGATGATGAACAGCGGCCGGCCGGCGGCCAGCGCCTCGGCCACGGTCAGCCCGCCGGCCTTGGTGACTACCGCATCGACGGCCGGCAGCCAATTCGGCAAGTCCGAGACGTAGCCGTACAGGTGTGCCGGCAGCCGCCAGGGAATCGCCCGCACCTCGTCCAGCAGTTCGTCGTCGTCGCCAGTGACGGCGATTAACTGGATCGGCAGATCGGCGTCGTTGAGGGCGCGCAGGAAGGCGGGGAACTCCTGCACCCGCCGGCTACCGACGGCCAGCACGGTCGGCCGTGTCGCGTCCCAGCCGTTGGCTCGTCGCGTTTCGGCCGCGGCGATGGGCTGGCTGAGGCGCAGATCGACGGGGATGCCGGTCACCCGGACGCGCTCGGCGGCGATGCCGCGCCGGATGGCCAGCGCCGCAGCCTCGTCCGTCGGCGCCAGGTAGAGATCGACCTCCGGCCGGAACCACAGCCGCTGCAAGCGGGCCAGGTCTGTCACCAGCACCACCAGCGGCCACGTCTGCCCGTGGCGGCGGCGGTGGTGGGCCAGCAGATAAACAAAGGCGGGGTGCGTGGTGACAACGACATCGGGCTGCTCCCGCGCCAGCACGTTGGCCATCGTCTCGGCCAGCGTTAGCACCTCCAACCGCTCCATCAGCCGCGTGGGCGCGTAGGTATTAGCCAGGCCGTGGCCGAAGCGGTAGAGCCAGGGCGCCAGGCGAACGATGCGGTTGTAGTCGGACTGGGCATCGCGCAACAGCGCCGGCGCGCCCGGCTCCTCCAGCGGGTTGACCAGCACGGGACGGCCGTGCGCGCCGTAGCGCCGCTCCAACGCGGCGACGACGGCCAGCGCCGCCTGACGGTGGCCCAGCCCGGAGTCGTTGGTCAGGACGAGAATGGTGCGGTCAGCGGGCAGCGCGGCGCGGTCGCTCATAGGAGGTTGGAAATTCGGCGCTCACCAGCCCAAAACGGCGTTACGAACGTGTTCGCAGCGCAACAGCAGCCCGCGCGCGTCCAACTCGATGGCCACCAGGTCGATGCGCCAGTTGACGTCGCCGAGGGCCTGCTCGTAGACGTACTGTGCCCCCAGTTGCAGCAGCTTCTCGGCTTTGCGCGGTGTCAGCGCCTCTTCTGGCGCGCCATAGGCCCGGCCGCGGCGCGTCTTCACCTCCACAAACACCAGCGTCTCGCCATCGCGGGCGACGAGGTCGATCTCCCCCGCGGCGCAGCGCCAGTTGCGGGCCACAATGGTATAGCCCTCGGCCTCCAGCCGCACGGCGGCGACGCCCTCGCCCCAACTGCCCAGCCGCTGGCGCGGCGCGACCGGCTCAGTCATGGCGCTCCCTGCGCGCCGTCAGGGCGTTGGCCGGCCACCAGCGCGGCGGGTCGCCGCCGGCGTCGTCCGACGGCCGCACGAGTTGGGTCAACTGATCTAGCATGGCCGACCACTTCTCCGTCCGGCGCGACCAGCGGCCGTGGGCGTCCTCA
>DAOSMQ010000277.1:0-4171 GCA_035372725.1 Promineifilum sp. (SeqCode) | reverse complement strand
CGCAAGCGGCGCATCGCTGCCGGGTCGGGCACGACGGTTCAGGACATTAACATCCTGCTCAAGCAGCACCGCGAGATGCAGGAGATGATGAAGCAGTTCAAGGGCGGTCGCGGGCGCAGCGCCCTCAGCCAGCTTTTGGGCGGCAAGATGTAATCAATTAAGAATGAGGAATTAGGAATTGAAGAAGTAAGAGACACTCTGAATTCCTAATTCGTAATTACATAGTTTGGAGTGACAGATTAGACCATGCTACGAATTCGTTTGAGTCGAACCGGGAAGAAGCGGCAGCCGAGCTATCGCGTTGTCGTCGCCGAGAAAGAGGCCAAGCGCGACGGCCGCGTCGTCGAGCGCCTTGGCCACTATAACCCGCTGACCAACCCGGCGGAGTTCCGCATCGACGAGGCGCGCGCGCTCTATTGGCTGAGCGTCGGCGCGCAGCCGTCCGATGCCGTGCGCGTGCTGCTCAACAAGCAGGGCACGTTCGACCGCCTGGCCCGCCTGCACGCCGGCGAGTCGCTGGACACGCTGGTGGCCGAGTACCGCGGCGTCGAAGCGCCCGCGCCGGTCGCCGAGGTCGAGCAGGAAGCCGCGCCGTCGCTCGTCGAGCGCGTCGAAGCCGCCGCCAGCTCGGTCGTTGAGGCCGTGGCCGCGCCCGTGGCGGCCGTGGTTGACCGCATCGGTGATGCCGTCGCCGCCGTCCTGGGCAGCGACGAGGAAGAGTAAGCTCATGAAAGACCTGGTTACCTTCATCGTCGAGTCGCTCGTCGACAACCCGGACGAGATTCAGGTGACCGAGGTGCGCGGCCGCGGGGCGACAGTCGTGGAGCTGGCCGTGGCCCAGCCCGACATGGGCCGTATCATCGGCAAGAGCGGCCGGGTTATCGACTCGATTCGCACGCTGCTGCAAGTGCGCGCGGCCAAGGACGGCAAGCGTGTCGAGTTGGAACTGCTAGAGGCCGATGAGCTTCGCTGAGGACGGTCACTTGAGCGACGCGCGACCAGACGAGGCACACGAACAACCAGAGGGAGGCTCCGCGGACAGTTCCGCCGAGCCTCGTTTTCTGGCCGTCGGCCGCGTCATCAAGCCCCACGGCGTGCATGGCGAAGTGCGCGTCGAGCCAATGACCGCCCGGCTGGAGCGTTTCGGCTGGTTGAAGGACATCTACCTCGGCGAGCGCGCCCCGCGCCGCGTCGGCGTGGTTAGCGTGCGCTATCACCAGGGCCTTGTCCTGCTGAAGCTGGACGGCTACACGACGCGCACCGAGGCCGAAGCCCTGCGCAACGAGTTGTTGCAGGTTCCTGAGGAGGAAGCCATTCCCCTGGAAGAGGGCGAATACTTCCTTCACCAACTGCTCGGCCTGGAAGTCGTCACCGAGGACGAGCGATCCCTGGGGCGTCTGACCGAAGTGCTGGAGACCGGGGCCAACAACGTCTTTGTGATTGACGGTCCGGGCGGCCAGCATCTCGTGCCCGACATTCCCGACGTCGTGCTCGCGGTCGATGTCGCCGCCGGCCGCATCGTCATCCGCCCCCTGCCGGGACTTCTTGACAACAAGGCCTAGTTCGCTTCGCCACTGCCGTCCGCACTCCTCTTGCGCGCCCGGCAGCTAGAGGTATCCTCTGCCCATGTCCGATCTCAAATACTGGCTCGCCTTCAACTACGTCAACGGCATTGGCCCGGCCAAAGTCCAGGCGCTGCTGGGCGCGTTTGGCGACCTGGAGCGGGCCTGGCAGGCTGGCGAGGGCCAGCTACGTGACATCGGCTTCGACGCGCGCGCCATCGACAGCCTGCGCGAGGCGCGGCAGAAGCTCGACCTCGACGCCTATGCGGCCAAGGTGGAGGCCAGTGGCGCGCGGACGCTGACCTGGGAAAGCGCCGACTACCCGGCGCTGCTGCGCCAGATTCCGGCCGCGCCGCCGGTGCTCTTCGTCCGCGGCGCGTTTGCGCCGGTGGATGATTGGGCAGTGGCTATCGTCGGCACGCGGCGACTGTCGGCCTACGGCCGCCTGGTGACCCACGATCTGGCTACCGCCCTGGCCCGCAACGGCATCACCATCGTCAGCGGGCTGGCCCGCGGCATCGACGGTGTCGCCCACCGCGCCGCGCTGGAGGCCGACGGCCGCACCATTGCCGTCATGGGCTGTGGCATCGACCGCGTCTACCCGCCGGAACACCGTGACCTGGCCCATGCCATTGTCGATGGCCACGGGGCGCTCGTGACCGATTTTCCGCTGGGCACAGAGCCAAGCAGCGTCAACTTCCCGGCCCGCAACCGGCTCATCAGCGGTCTGTCGCTGGGCGTGCTGGTCATCGAAGCGGGCGAGCGCAGTGGCGCGCTGATCACGGCGCGCTTCGCCCTGGAGCAGGACCGCGACGTGTTTGCCGTGCCCGGTAACATCAATAGCCCGGTCAGCGTGGGCACGAACCGGCTCATCCAGCAGGGGGCCAAGCTGGTGACGCGCATCGAGGACATCCTCGAAGAGTTGAACCTGCGTATGGTGACGGAGCAACAGGCGGCTCAGGCCGTGTTGCCCGATTCGGCCGAGGAGGCTGCGCTGCTGTCGCAATTGTCGTCGCAGCCGCTCCACGTCGATGATCTCGGCCGCCTGACCGGCATGCCCAGCTACCTCGTCAGCAGCACGCTCACTTTGATGGAACTGAAGGGTATGGTGCAACAGGTAGGCGCTATGAACTACGTGCGCCTGCGCGAGCCGGACGTCGCCTATCAGGCCGACACGCCGGAGGAGTAAGGGGAGACGATGCGTATTGTGATCTTCGCCGGAGGGGCCGGCCGTCGCCTATGGCCTATCAGTCGCGAGAGTTCACCGAAGCAGTTTGAGCCGATCGTGGGAGAGGAATCGACCGTGCAGATGGCCGTCGACCGCGTCGCACCGGCCTACGGCTTCGATAGCATCACCATCGCCACCAACGAGCGCTACGTCGACATCGTTCGCCGGCAGCTGCCGCGGATTGCGGCGGGCAATATCCTCATCGAGCCGGCGCGGCGCGATCTGGGGCCGGCCGTGGGGCTGGCCATGGCCCACCTGGGCCGGCACGAAGCCGACACGCCGGTGGCCATCCTCTGGAGCGATAACCACATTAAGAATGTGCCCGCCTTCATTGGTCTGTTAGGGGCCGCTGAGGGATTGGTCGCCGCCAAGACGGCCGACATTGTTTTCATCGGCGAGACGCCGCGCTTTGCCAATGAGAATCTGGGCTGGATCGGCCTGGGGGAGATGGCCGGGCGGGTGGGCGCGCTGCCCTATTACCGTTTCGACTCGCTGACCTACCGGCCGCCGCTAGAGCGCTGCCAGGAGATTTTCGCCGGGGGCCGGCACGTCTGGAACACGGGTTTCTTCGTGACGACGCCGGCCTATGTGCGCGAGCAGTATCGCCGCCACTCACCGCAGATGTGGGCACAGTTGGCCACCATCGAGGCGGCCATTGGCTCTGAGAGTTACGACGACACCTTGCGCCGCGTCTACCCGGAAATGAAGGCGATCAGCTTTGACGACGCCATCCTGACCCACGTGGACGCCGAGCGCGCCCTGGTACTGCATGGTGAAATGGGCTGGAGCGACCCGGGCACGCTGTACGCGCTGAAAGAGGCGCTGAACCCCGACCCTGAGGCCAATGTGACGAAAGGATTGGTCATCGACGCCGCGTCCAAAGATAGCCTGCTCTATAACTATGAGCCGGGCAAGCTCGTCGTGGCTGTCGGGTTAGAGGGAATGATCGTGGTCAATACAGATGATGCCATTCTGATTGTCCATAAGAACAACATCCCCCTGGTCAAACGGGTTGTCAATGGCTTGCAGGGGACCGAGCTGGAATCCTATAGCTGAGGCCAGTCTCGCCACAGGCGAGACTGTAAAGCAGAGCATGAGCAACGAAGAACTACAGGGCTACTGCCTGAAGTGTAAAGAGAAGCGCGTGATACAGAACCCCGTGGCGGAGTGGGCGGCCAACGGCTCGCCGGCGACACGCGGCACGTGCCCCGTCTGTGGCGGCACAATTTACCTGCGCGGCCGCACACCCGCCCACGATACCCTGCCGAAGCCGGCAGCGACAGCGACACGCAAGGCAACGACCGCGGCCAAGAGTAAGAAGACCCCGGCGGCCGGCAAGAGTGGCCGGACAACGGTCGCGGGCAAAGGCCAAAAGGCTTCG
>DAOSMQ010000276.1:1976-4174 GCA_035372725.1 Promineifilum sp. (SeqCode) | reverse complement strand
ACAGCCTGACAGGCTGTGCTACGGGCGGGGGCGCGAAGACCGACTACAGTTCGACAACCCACGGCATGATCAGGTAGAATCCCGGCGCTCGCCCTGACAGAGACGGCGCGTGACCTTAAAACAGCAGCCAGTAAGGGGGGAAACTGACCGATGGCAGATAGGCAACGTGACACCATTATCGACCGTTTGCAGCAACACCGCCGCACCCGGCCGGCCGCGCCTGCCTACTATACCCGGCTCGGCGCGGCATGGGTGCCAACCACGTGGGAGGAGTACGTCCACCAGGTGCGCACCGCCGCCCGGGCGCTGATGACCCTCGGCGTCGGCGCGGGCGACGTGGTCTGCATGCTCGGCTTCAATCGGCCGGAGTGGGCTATCGGCCAGTTGGCGGCCATGATGATCGGCGGCGTCGGCGCGGGCATCTATGCCACCAACAGCCCACCCGAAGTCCAGTACATCCTCAACCACTCGGCCGCGCCGGTCGTCATTCTGGAGAACGAAGGCCAGTGGGCCAAGATCAACGCCATCCGCGCCAACCTGCCCCACTTGCGCGCCGCCGTGCTCATGCAGGGCACGAAGATCGACGACCCGTTGGCGATGACCTGGGAAGCATTCCTTGCTCTGGCGGCCGACAGCAGCGAAGCCGCCCTCGATACCCGCATCGCCGCCATTGAGATGGAGCACCTGGCCAGCCTCATCTACACCTCTGGCACGACTGGCCCGCCCAAGGCGGTCATGCTATCGCATAAGAATCTGGCCTCCACGGCTTACCACGGCCAGCAACTCTTCGACCTGACGCCCAACGACGTGCTGCTGTCCTACCTGCCCATGTCCCATATCGCTGAGCAGATGTTCTCCATCCACAACGGCGCATCGGTCGGCTATCCGGTCTACTATGCCGAGTCGCTAACCCGCATGCCGGACAACCTCCGCGAAGTGCAACCGACGATCTTCTTCGGCGTACCCGGTGTCTGGGAACGCTTCCGCAACCGCGTGTCTGAACGACTGGACGAGGCCCACGGCGCGCGCAAGCGGATTGCCGATTGGGCACAGGGAGTTGGCAAGGAGGTCGTGGCCTTGCGCAACCAGGGCCAGGAACCCACCGGCGCGCTGGCAGCCAAGTACCGCCTGGCCGAGCGACTGGTCTTCAGCAAGGTCAAGCCGCTGCTGGGCTTCAGCCGGGTGCGCGTGGCCGTCTCCGGCGCGGCGGCCATCGATAAGAGCGTGCTGGAGTTCTTCAGCGGCCTGGACGTAATCGTCTTCGAGGTCTACGGCCAGTCGGAAGGCTGTGGGCCGACGACGTTCAACCGCCGCGGAGCGACCAGGTTCGGCACGACCGGCCAGGCCTGGCCGGGCAGCGAGGTCAAGCTCGGCCCTGACGGCGAAGTCCTCATGCGCGGGCCCAACGTCTTCATGGGCTACTACAAGGACGAGGCGGCTACGCGCGAGACGCTGGTCGATGGCTGGCTCCACTCCGGCGATCTGGGCCGCTTCGACGAGGACGGCTTCCTGACCATCGTCGGCCGCAAGAAGGACATCATCATCACCTCCGGCGGCAAGAACATCGCCCCGCGCAACGTCGAGGCGGCCCTGAGGAACCTGGAACTGGTGGGCGACGCGGTGCTGGTGGGCGAGGGGCGCAAGTATCTCTGCGCCCTGCTGACGCTCGACCCGGAGAAGGTCGAGCGCTTCGCCGAGGCCAACGGCATTGTCGGCGCGGAGTTGCACAACCACCCCAAAGTCATCGAGGCCATTCAGGCCGACATTGACGAGAACGTCAACCCGCAGTTCGCGCGTGTGGAGCAGATCCGCAAGTTCACCCTGCTGCCCCGGCCCTTCAGCATCGAGGGCGGCGAGATGACGCCGACGCTGAAGCTCAAGCGCAAGGCCATCTGCGACATGCACGTGTCTGACATTGAGGCCATGTACACCGAGGAATAGACCTACGCAGAGGGAGGTTCCAGGTTCCAGGTTCTAGGTTCCAGGGAAGAGCGTTTTCCCTGGAACCTGGCCCCTGGAACCTGGCCCCCCTAATCCGCCCGAACCTGCGCAAAGATCAGCGTGTCGCGCAACCCGCCGGAGATGTGGTCGCGGGCGTCGCTGTGGAATGTGCCTTCAAGCGCGTAGCCGGCGCGCCGGGCCACGGCGGCGCTACGCGTGTTCTTCACGTCGCAGCGAATCTCAACACGCCGCGCGCC
>DAOSMQ010000276.1:0-1876 GCA_035372725.1 Promineifilum sp. (SeqCode) | reverse complement strand
GCTAACTCCGGCTGCGACTCCAGCACGGCCTGGTGCAGCGGCGCGGCGTCTTCCGGCAGCGGCCCGCGAATGATCAGCCGCTCCGTCTCGAAGCTATAGGGGAAGTCGCGCAAAATGGGGTTGTCCACGGAAGCCTCCTGCGAACGGCACGCTGGCTATGGCCCAGCCAGCTGCCAGGCAACCACCGGCGCGTAGGCGTGGTTGGGCCAGCTTGCGCCGCGCTCGTCCTTCTCGATGAGCAGCACCGGCGAGCCGCCGATGGCATAGAGCAAATTGGGCGACGCGCCGCCGGGAAAGGGGTTGCGGTTGGTCGCCGGTGGCAGGGCAATCACGTAATGTCCCTGAACAGCGGCGATAGGCTGTGTGTGGCCGTCGGCGTAGACCAGTGTCGCCCGGCCGTTGAGGCTGGTGGCGTCAACGATGGCCGTCTCATTGCGCCCACAGAGCGTCCACATACCGATAACGCGCTCTTGCGTCGCCGGCCTGTAAAAGGCGATGATCTCCTGAGGTTGCGTCAACACGAACTCATCGCCGGGAATGCCAGGGTTCTGATTGGGATTCTCCATGCGGCAGACCTCGGCCTCGCCGGCGCGCACGCGCCAGTACGGCTCCACGCCGGCCAGGTAAGTCGTCAGCACGCGAAAAGCGGCCAGGTTCGGCCGCGGCGAGCCGGGTGAGTCGTGCTGCGTGAAGCAGAGCATGTCCGGCGGGTTGCGATAAAGGCCGTTGGCGTCGCCGGCGCAGGGCTTGCCGTTGTACTGGCCGTTCGCGTCGCATAGCTCGCCATTGTGGGGCGGGAAGTCCGTGCCCGCCGGCTGGTTGCCGCAACCGTCGTAGAGTTGGAAGTGGAACACGGCCGTCGCCCCGGTAAACATGGCATACATGGCCGATTGGATGGTGTAGGCCGCCTGCTCGGCCGTCGTCGCCCGCAGGGCGCTGGCCGGGTCCCACACCGGCCCGGGATAGTCGTCCCAGGCGGGTACGCCCGACTCGTTGAGCCAGATGGGCTTCTCGAAGCCGAACTCACGCATCGTCCCCCGCGCCCGGTAGACGTGATACCACGATTTCCAGGCATGGAAGTAGCTGTGCGTGGCCAGAATGTCGTGGTAGAAGCCGTAGGTGGCCGCGGCCGGGTCGGCAGCCAGCACGGTCAGCACGTCGCGGTAGTACTCCAGCTTGCGGTAGTCGTTGGCCAGCCCGGCGAAGAGCACTGTCGCCCCGGGGTCGGCCGCCTTGGTAGCCAGATAGCCGACCTTGAGCAGCCGGGCATAGTCCTCAACGCTGGCATCCCAGAAGATAGTCAGGTCCGGCTCATTCCACATTTCCCAGTGGGTGACGCCAACGCCGGCCGGCCAGCCGTTGGCCTGGGCCAGCGTGCCGCCGGGCTTGTAGCGGTTGACGGCCGCCGTCGTGAAGACCGCCCACTTGTTGGCCGGGTTGGGGGCCTTGCCGGGCGCGGGCGTGTCCGTGCCGTCGGCGAAGGTCGGCTCATAAAGGCCGGCGGGCGTGGCCCGTTCGATGGCGTCCAGGCTCAGCTCACCCGGCCGCAGGCGTGGCACGCGGCTGGCGCGGGCGGCATTGCCGGTGGTGTAGAAAGCCGGCGTGCCTAGCAGGATGGCGTCCAGCCGCAGCCCGTGGGCGATGTCGGCCTGCACGGTCGCGTCCTGGGCCGCCCAGTTGAAGACGCCGGGGCTTGGCTCGATATTGAACCAGTACAACGGCCAGCGGTTCCACGTCGCCCCGGTGGCCAGGCCATTCCGGTACTGCTGCTCCAGCGAGTCGGCCGTGCGCCGGCTGCCGGGCAGGCGATCCTCGGCCGAACTGATGAAGACGACGCCGAAGGCGTTGGACGGTTCGTCTTGGGCCGCGGCGGGCG
>DAOSMQ010000275.1:0-4180 GCA_035372725.1 Promineifilum sp. (SeqCode) | reverse complement strand
GGCGACTTCGAGGGCGCGACGGCGCTGACCATCACCGTGCCGGCGGGCACGCTGCCGGAGCACAGCGCCGTGACGCTGGAGTTGAGCCGCTCGCCGGCCGGCTCGCTGCTCAACGGCCTGGAGTACCTGACCGGCTTCCCCTACGGCTGCGTCGAGCAGACCATGAGCCGCGCCCTGCCCAACGTCGCCGTTGACCGCGCCTTCGACGCCCTGGGCGCGCCCCAGCCGGAGGGGCTGGAACTGGGGCGGCTGGTCAACGAGAGCGCCCAACGCCTCTACGGCTTCCAGCACGACGACGGCGGCTGGGGCTGGTGGTTCGACGACGACAGCACCCCCTACCAGACCGCCTGGGTCGTCTTCGGGCTGGCGACGATGGTCGAGGCGGGCCACGAGATTGACCCGGCCGTCATCGCGCGCGGCGCGACCTACCTGAACGACAGCCTCGACAAGGCCGACAACCGCACGCGGGCGATGATGCTCTACAGCCTGGCCGTCGCCGGGCAGCCCAACGGCGCGGCGGCGCTGGAACTGGCCGCCCTGCCCGACGACGACCTCGACGCCTTCAGCCTGGCCGCGCTGGCCCTGGCCCTCGACGCCGCCGGCGAAGCAGACGCGGCGCAGGCAGTCATGGCCCGGCTGGCGGCGCAGGCCATTGTCGCCGACGGCCGCGCCCACTGGGGCGTGGGCGGCAACGACGGCCAGTACCGCAGCAAGACGATGGCCTCGGCCACGCGCTCGACAGCGCTGGCGCTGCGGGCCTTCGTCCGCCTGCGCCCCGGCGACCCGCTGGAAGCGCCGGCCGTGCGCTGGCTGATGGCGCAACGCCGCGGCCTGGGTTGGGGCACGACCAACGAGACGGCCTACACCATCCTGGCCGTGGCCGACCACATCGAGGCCAGCGGCCTGGGCGAGACAGCCCTGAGCGCCAGCGTGGCCCTCGACGGCGCGCCGCCCATCAACACCACGCTGGCCGCCGGCGAGCTGAGCGCCACGCTGACCCTGCCGGCCGAGGCCCTGACGCCCGGCGCGCACAGCCTGACGGTCAGCGGCGACAGCCGCGTCTTCTACACCCTGCACGAGGACTACGCCGTCGGCCAGGCGCAGATCGACGCCGATGGCCCGCTGGCTGTCAGCCGCCAATTCCTGACGCCTGCTGGCAAGCCGCTGGGCGAGGTGCACGTTGGCGACCTGGTGCTGGTGCGCCTGCGCGTCAACGTGCCCGGCCCGACCTACTTCGTCCTGGTGGAAGACCGCCCCGTGGCCGGGCTGGAGCCGCTCAACGAACATCTGAACACCACCAGCCGCGCCGCCGGCTATACCAGCAACACTGGCGACTACTATTCCTACTTTGACGGCGGCTTCTCGTGGTCGAAATTAGGCTACAACTACAAAGAGATCCGCGACGGCCGGGTGACGTTCTTCATCAGCACGCTCACCCGCTCCACCAGCTTCGACTACCTGGCCCGCGCCACCCACAGCGGCGACTTCAGCGCCCTGCCGGCCGAAGCCTGGGCCATGTACGAACTGGACACCTGGGGGCGTTCGGCCAGCGACACACTGGCGATCCTGGCCGAGCGGTAGGGGCGAACCTGCGTGTTGGCCCCTTGCCGCTCACGCCAAGCCGCTCACGCAAAGGCGCGAAGGGGCAAAAGGCGCAAAGAAGAAACGGTCGATGATCGCGCTTCTTCTTTGCGCCTCTGCTTACTTTGCGCCTTTGCGTGAGCGCCTTTACGTAAGCGCCTACCGACTTGGCAACGACCCGGCCCCACCGTCTCCTCTTGGCGCCTTTTGCCCCTTCGCGCCTTTGCGTGAGCGCCTTTACGTGACCGCCTACCGACTTGGCAACGACCCGGCCCCACCGTTCTTTGCCCCTCCCGCCCCCAGCCCCTATAATCCCATCTCAGACCCGACAGGAGAACGCCCATGGCTGAACTAAAGACCAGAGAAAACGATGGCGACGTATTGGCCTTCCTCAATGCCGTGCCCGACGAGAGCAAACGGGCCGATGCCCTGCGCATGATGGCGATCATGCGCGAAGTGACCGGCGAGGAGCCGCGCCTGTGGGGCGACAACATCGTTGGCTATGGCCACTACCACTACAAGTACGCCAGCGGCCGCGAGGGCGACTGGTTCCTGGCCGGCTTCTCGCCGCGCAAAGCCAACCTGACCCTCTACATCATTGCCGGCTTCGAGCAGTTCGAGGAGTTGCGCGCCCGGCTGGGCAAGCACACCGTCGGCAAGTCGTGTCTTTATGTCAAGCGGCTGTCCGACCTCGACGAGGCGACCCTGCGCGAACTCATCGGCCGCTCCGTCGCCCACATGCGCGCCACCAACCCGTGAACGCCGCCCTGATCGTCCTCGACGCGCAAAACGACTTCTTCGCGCCGGACAACCCCAACTTGCCCGCCTTCGAGGCCACCGTGCCGGTCATCAACGGCGCGATCGCCCACTTCCGGGCACAGGGCGCGCCGCCCCTCTTCGTCCAGCACACGACGGAGCGCAAGCCCGTCGGCTCGCAGCCGTGGGCGATCAACGACCGCTTCGACTGCCGCCCCACCGACACGCGCATGAACAAGACCGGCGAGAACGCCTTCTGGAACACCGGCCTGGACACGCTGCTGCGCTCCCAGCGCGTCGGCCAGGTGATCATCGCCGGCTACATCTCCGAGCGCTGCGTCCTGTCCACGCTGCGCGGCGCGGCCGAGCGCGGCTACGAGGCCGTTCTGCTCGATGGCGGCATCGCCACCTTCGACGACCGCTACACCCAATTTGTCCTGGAGATTTCCCCCCGCGTCGCGCTGGAAGCGCTGCGCGCCGGGCTATAGTCCCCCATGTCCATCGAACCCACCCTCCGCCCCTTCTTCGATCCCGCCGGCGTGGCCATCATCGGGGCCAGCAGCGCCCCGGCCAAGCTCGGCTTCGGCGTCGCCCGCAACCTGACCCAGAGCGGCTATACCGGCGCGATCCACTTCGTCAACCCGCGCGGCGGCCGCCTGCTGGAACGCCCCGTCTATACCACCATCGCCGCCGTGCCCGACCCGGTTGACCTGGCCGTGGTCATCGTGCCCGCGCCGGCCGTGGCCGAGACGCTGGCCCAGGCCGGCGACCGCGGCATCCGCGCGGCCATTATCGTCTCCGGCGGCTTCCGCGAGACGGGGCCGGCCGGCGCGCGCCTGGAGGACGACTGTCTGCGCGTCGCCCGCAACTACGACATGCGCCTCATCGGCCCCAACTGCGTCGGCCTGCTGGACACCCACCGGCCGCTCGATACCACCTTCCTGCCCCCGCCCGGCCCCACCCCCGGCGACGTAGCCTTCATCTCCCACTCCGGGGCCATCTGCGCCGCCGTCATCGACTGGGCGCGCGGCCAGGGCTTCGGCCTGTCGCAACTGGTCAGCCTGGGCAACCAGATCGACGTGCGCGAGACCGACATGCTGACCTCCGTGGCCGCCGACAGGCACACGCGCGTCATCACCCTCTACCTGGAGGGCATCAGCGACGGCCGCCGCTTCGTCCACTGCGCCCGGCAGGTGACGCGCCACAAGCCCATCATCGCCCTCAAGGTCGGCCGTTTCGCCGCCGGGCAGCGGGCCGTGGCCAGCCACACCGGCGCGCTGGCCGGCCAGGAGTCGGCCTTCAACGCCGCCTTCCGCCGCGCCGGCGTCATCCGCGCCAACACCAGCGAGGAGCTGTTCGACTGGGCGCGGGCGCTGGCCTGGTGCCCGCTGCCAGCCGGGCGCGACGTGGCCGTGCTGACCAATGCCGGCGGCCCCGGCGTGACCGCGGCCGACATGCTGGAAAGCCGCGGCCTGCGGCTGGCCGCGCTGCGGCCGGAAACCGACGCCGCCCTGCGCGCCCTGTTGCCGCCCGACGCCGGCCTGGCCAACCCCGTGGACATGCTGGCCGCAGCCACGGCGGCCCAATACGCCGGGGCGCTGCGGCTGCTGCTCGACGATCCCGGCGTCCATAGCGCCATGGTCGTCGTCCCGCCGCCGCCGATGGAATCGGCCGGCAGCATCGCCCGCGCCCTCATTCCCATCATCACCACGGCGGCCAAGCCGGTCGTCATCGCTCTCATGGGCGAGCGCATGATCCAGGAGGCGGTCGAGTACTTCCGCGCCGCCCGCGTGCCGGAGTATCGCTTCCCGGAGCGGGCCGCGGCGGCGCTGGCCGTGCTGGT
>DAOSMQ010000274.1:0-4184 GCA_035372725.1 Promineifilum sp. (SeqCode) | reverse complement strand
GGGTTGGCGACAAGCTCGACGATGCCGGCGACGCCACTGGTGATGCGGTCGATGCTACCGGCGAGGCGATGAGCGACGCCGGCGACTGGGTTGGCGACCGGGTCGAGGACATGGGCGACGCTGCCGGCGATGCGGTCGATGCCACCGGCGAGGCGATGAGCGACGCCGGCGCGTGGGTTGGCGACCGGGTCGAGGACATGGGCGACGCCGCCGGCGATGCGGTCGATGCCACCGGCGAGGCCATGAGCGATGCCGGCGCGTGGGTTGGCGACCGGGGCGAGGACATGGGCGACGCTGCCGGCGATGCGGTCGATGCCACCGGCGAGGCCATGAGCGACGCCGGCATGGCGATGGGCGCGACCGCTGGCGCTACTGCCGGCGCGATGAGCATGGACGAGCGCGCCGCGCCCGCCGAGCCGTCGGCCGCCCAGTTGCGCTCGGAACTAGAGGAATACCTGCGCTCGTTCGGCTCTGGCTCGGAGTTTCGCAAGGGCGTTGAGTACATCGAGGGCATCGGCCCGGCGTTCGGCGAGAAGCTGCGCGCCGCCGGTGTCGTCACGGTGCTGGACTTGATGGTCGAAGGAGCCACCCGGATGGGCCGGAAGCACCTGTCCGAGCGCAGCGGCCTGAGCGCCAGCCAGATTCTCACCTGGGTGAACCACATCGACCTCTTCCGCATCAAGGGCGTGGCCGAGGAGTACGCCGATCTGCTGGAGCAGTCGGGCGTAGATACAGTCGTCGAGTTGGCCCAGCGCAATCCTAACAACCTGTTCAAGCGCATGATCGACATCAACGAGCAGAAGCAACTCGTCCGGCGCACGCCACATCTATCTGATGTGCAGAGCTGGGTCGAGCAGGCTAAGGGCCTGAAGCGGCTGATCCACTACTAGGAGCACCTTCCGGGCTTCGGCCCGGCGTCGCCAAAACGCACGCCGCTAACGCCGGTTGGGCAGATTGACGCCGATTGGAATCTCAATGGCTCTGATCTGCGTCAATCGGCGTTAGCGGCGGGCCACTCTATCTGCGTGCCAATCCCCTTCGTCAAGTCGTCCTCGGCACGTGGCGGGCATGCCTGGCGCACTTGCAGGGCTTTGCCAGAGTCGTCGAGTGACCATTGACCTGACCGGTAGGCGGCCAGTCGTTCTGTGGTGGCAGTCCCAATCGCGGCCGCCCACCTGTCAGGTCGGTGCGCCTGGGGTGACTTTGGCAAAGCCCTGGGCGCACTTGTGCGATTACCTCCTCTCTGTTAAACTGCCGCCACAATGAATGCCAGGGTTCGACTGCTGTCGATCGGGGGATTGCTGCTGTTGCTGGGCGCGTTACTCTTCGTGCGGCAGCCATCCTCCTCGGCCGTCCTCTATACGGGCGTCGGCCTGGTAGACAGCGGCCCGCTCCACCTGGAAGTTGTCGTCGATCCCCCGGTGGCCCGGCCGGGCGATACCGTGCGCCTGACAGCCCGCGTCAGCAGCCGCGCCGCCGGCCGGCTGACGCCGTCGATCACCTTGCGCCTGCCGCGCGGCCTGAGCGGCGACGTATATGCCCTGCCCGCGGGGGCGACCCTCAACCTCCAGGACAACCGTATCGACTGGCAGCCCGTCGTCGGCGGTGGGCAGACGCAAGAGTTTAGCCTTGATGTGACCGTCGAGACCGCTGACGTATTGACCCCCGAGCAGAGCGTCATTGCCCAGATACGACACCAGGGCGACACCCAGTCGGCTGAAGCGCAAATCTGGCTTGGCATCCCACCACTGATCGGCGAGATGCTGCCGCAGCATGAGGCCGCTGTCGGCCAGCCGATCCAGCTACAGGCCCAGGTCGCCGGGCCGGGGCCGCTGAGCGCAGAGTGGGACCTGGGCGACGGCCGCCGCCTTGACCTGGCCGACCCCGTCGTCGTCTTTCCCGCAGCCGGGCAGTATGATGTCACCCTGCGCGTCAGCAATCCTGCCGGCGCGGTCACCCGGCGGGCGACCGTGGACATCCTGCCCAACCCCGTAGCCAGCTTCCAGCCCGACGATGACGCTCCGGCCATCGCCCAGCCGGTGACCTTTCTCAACGCCAGTGGTGGCCAGCCACCCCTGACCGTCTTCTGGGACTTCGGCGACGGGACGACGCTCATGGGCGAGCAACAGCCCAGCCACACCTACCAGCAGGGCGGCGTCTATCGCGTCCGGCTAACAGTTGAGAACAGCTTCGGCCGTTCCGAGGCCGTCTGGGATGTGACCGTTGGCAACGCGCCGGTGGTCGAGATGTCGCTCGCCGAGGGCGCGGCCGTTGGCCGGCCGCTGACCGGGCAGGCGTCTACGACAGACGGCGCGTCGCGCTTTCTTTGGGACATGGGCGACGGTCGCCGCCACGAAGGAGCCACTGTCAGCCACCTCTACCGGTGGCCGGGCGACTACTACGTGACGCTGGTGGCCGACAATGGCTTCGGCCAGGCGCAGGTCGGCCGCTGGATTCACGTCGACGCCGGCCTGACGACGCTTTTCCTGCCGCTGGCCGCCTACCAGAACGGCAGCGGCGTGGCCAACCTGAGCGCTGAGGCTGCCCTACCGCCCGAGCTTGACCCCGTTACAACGACGCCGGGCCAGGCCTACAGCCTCCCGCAGCTGACGTTCCCCACGGGCACGACCGCGGCCGAGGAGCTTTACACCTACCTCAACGCCGCCCGCGCCCAGTTTGCCCTGCCACCGCTGGACTATAACCAGACGCTGAGCGCCGCGGCCCAGGGCCACGCCCAGGACAAGGCGCAATTCCCAGCCAACCCCCACGTCGGCTCCGACGGCACGACCTCAGCCGAGCGCTTCCTGCGTGTTGGCTACGGCGGCGGCTTCGCCGGTGAGGCTACGGCCTGGGGCTTCGCCGACGCGCGTCTGGCCGTCGAGTTCTGGATGAACAGCGACAGCCACCGGGCGCTGGTGCTCAATCGCCTGGCCACAGATGTGGGCGTTGGTTATGTGGTTGACTACGGCACGGAGAACATCTGGCATTGGACAGCCGAATTCGGCGTCAGCTACGGCGCGCCCGTGCGCCCGGTCGTGCGCCTGCAAGAACCGGCCCCTGAACTGAGCACCCTCGATGACGAGACGGTCAACTACAGCTGGCTCTGGCCACAGCCGCTGGCCGCGGGCGAGCGCTTCACCATTTACGTGCTGGCTGGCAACCAAAGCGTGGCCCTGGGTAGTGTCGCCGCGCCCGTCTATGGCAGCCGCTACATCCTGTCGGCCGACGCGCTAAGCACGCTGGGGCCGGCCGGGCTGTCGCCGACAACTTACCGCTGGCTGGTGCGGCTGGAGGACGGGTTGGGCCACACGTTGGCCGAAAGCGAGCAGCGCGCTATCGCCTTTGCCGCCGACCCGGACGCCCCCACACCCATGCCCACCGTAGCCATCATCACAGCGACGCCAGTCGGGCCAACGAGCACGCCATCGCCGACCATCCCGCCGACGGCGGCCGCGCCCACTGTCGAACCGCCGCCGGTTGTCGTCACGGCCACGCCCCCGCCGCCGACGGCCGAACCCACCCAGCCGGCCGAGCCGACCCCCGGCCTGGTCACCGCCACGCCGCCACCTTCGCCCACGGCTGAGCCGTAGATGACATACCGGCCAGCGTCCTTGCGAGTGAGACCGCTCCGCTTTACAATCATGGCATGACAGCAGAGCCGGTTGTCCTCAACGGCCGCTATCGTCTTATCGATCGGATCGGTAGTGGCGGCATGTCGGTCGTCTATCGCGCGCAGGACCTCTCCTTGGGCCGCATTGTCGCGATCAAGGTGCTGAATGAGAACCTGACCGACGATGAGGGCTTCCTGCGTCGCTTCCAGCGCGAAGCCCACGCCGCGGCCAACCTCTCCCACCCCAATATCGTCACTGTCCACGACATTGGCCAGGACGGCGACCGGCACTACATCGTCATGGAGTATATTGACGGGCGGACGGTGAAGCAGTTGGTCAGGCTGCAGAACCAGCAGGGTCAGCCGCTGCCCGTTAGCCGTGTCCTTGACCTGGCCATCCAGATTTGCGCCGGCATCGGCTACGCCCACCGGGCCAACCTGGTACATTGTGACGTCAAGTCGCAGAACATCCTTGTGACGCGGGACGACCGCGTGAAGGTGGCCGACTTTGGCATCGCTCGCGCCCTGAGCGAGGCGACGCAGCACACCTCCGACAGCCAAATCTGGGGCACGC
>DAOSMQ010000273.1:2788-4195 GCA_035372725.1 Promineifilum sp. (SeqCode) | reverse complement strand
CATCGAGGTGGAGTTGCAGAACGTTTCCGGCGGTGTGCCGGCGGTGGTCGCCGCGACGACCGTCAACGCCGACGGGCAACAAGTGCCCATCCCCTTCGATCTGCCCTATGACGCCACGGCCATCGACCCGGCCGGCACGTACCTGCTCTACGCCCGCATCCGCGTTAACGACGCCGTCACCTGGGCCACGCCGACGGGCGTGCCCGTGCTGACCAACGGCGCGGCGACGGGCAATGTCGAACTGATCGTTAGCCCGGTGGCGGCGACAACCGGCGGCAGCATCCAGGGGACGGTGACGACGCCGCGCTCGCCGGCGGCGCTGCCGGCCGGCGCTGTGCTCCAGGTGGAGCTGCGCGAGCCGATGCTGGCCGACGCCCCCGCCGCGGCCGTCGTCGAAGTGCCGCTGGACGGGGTGAATTTCCCCGTCTCATTTGCCCTGTCCTATGACCCGGCGACCATCGCCGCCGACCGCAGCTATGTCGCCGCGGCGCGGGTGGTGGCCGGCGACCGGCTGCTCTATGCCACGCTGTCGCCCGTGCCGGTGCTGACCGGCGGCGCGCCGGCCAGCGCCATCGTCGTGCCCGTGGCCGAAGTGCCCGACCCGGCCGGCGGCGTGCTGCGCTTCACGGTGACGAGCGACACGGCCGCCAGCTGGCCGGCCGGCTCCAACGCCTACCTGAACGTGGAAATCCGCGAGCCAAACCTGGCCGACGCGCCGGCCCTGGCCTTTACCTACGTGCCCCTGGCCGGTCTAACGCTGCCCGTGGCCTGGGAGTTGGGCTATCCGTTGGCCAGTATCGACGCCAATAAGGCCTACGTCCTCGACGCGCGCATCATCGACAACAATGCGCTGACCTACCAGGCAACCACGCCCCTGCCGGTGCTGACCCAGGGCGCGCCGGCCAACGATGTCAGCCTGGCCCTGACGGCGCAAGCGGCCCCCCCCACGGGCGGCACGGGCGGCAACGAGGGCGTCATCACCGGCGTCATCACCACCGACGCCCCCACGGCCCTGGACCCGGCGGCGACCTACTTCATCGACCTGCGCGAGGCGGGCACGGCCGGCGACCCGATTGTGACCATCTCGGCGGCGCTGGAGGGGCAGCAGTTCCCCATCCCGTTCGAGGTGCCCTATGTACCCGCGGAGATTGACCCCGCCAAGAGCTACGTCGTCGGCGCGCGCATTTTGCTGGGCGATCAGGTGCTCTACGCCTCGGCCGTGGGCGTGCCGGTTCTGACCCAGGGCGCGGGGACGAGCGACATTGTCGTGAATATCCCGCCGCAGTAGGGGGGGAAGAAGGGGCCAGGTTCCAGGTTCCAGGTTCCAGGGGAAGAGGGTGCTTCGCTGGGCGTGGCCCCTTCCCCCGGACTTTGGCTATGCTTGAGGGCGGGTCTCAGACCCGCCCC
>DAOSMQ010000273.1:0-2688 GCA_035372725.1 Promineifilum sp. (SeqCode) | reverse complement strand
ACCCGCCCCTACCCCGGAACCTGGAACCTTTCTGCCCCTGGCCCCTGGCCCCTGGAACCTTCTTCTGGCCCCTTCCCCCGGACTTTGGCTATGCTTGAGGGCGGGTCTCAGACCCGCCCCTACAGGATGGGTGTCGTTGGTGGCGGGTCTCAGACCCGCCCCTACCCCGGAACCTGGAACCTTTCTGCCCCTGGCCCCTGGCCCCTGGCCCCTGGCCCCTGGAACCTTCTTCGGCTCAATCCACCCACTCCCCCGCCCGCATCAGCGGCTCGGCCGCGCCGTCGCCGGTGATGCCATCGACGTCGATTTCGGCCGAGCCGATCATGAAGTCCACATGGGCGTTGCTGCTGTTGCCGCCCAGCGCGCCGAAGTCGTCGTCGTCTAGCCCTTCGCAGCCAGCAATGCAGTTGCGATAGGCGCGGCCGAGAGCGATGTGGCTGGCGGCGTTCTCGTCGAAGAGGGTGTTGTAGTAGAGGATGCCCGATTGCGAGATGGGCGAGCCGGCCGGCACCAGGGCGACCTCGCCCAGCCGCGCCGCGCCCTCGTCGGTCTCGATGAGCGACCGCAGCAGCGCCTCGCCCGCGGCGGCGCGCACGTCCACCACCCGGCCGCCGGCGAACGTCACCGCGAAGTCCTTCACCAGCTTACCGCTCAGGCTCAGCGGCATTGTCGCTCGCACCGTGCCCTCGACGCGGCCGCGGTGGGGGGCGGTGAAGATCTCCTCCGTGGGGATGTTGGCCACGTTGCTGATGCCGATGGCCGTCGGGGCCGCGCCGCCGATCCAGCGGTGGTTGACGGGCAGGCCGATGGTCAGGTCGGTGCCGGGGCCGGTGAAGTGCAGGGCGGTGTACTGGCGCTCGTTCAGCGCCGCCGTGCGCGCGGCCAGGACGGCGTTGTGGGCCTGCCAGGCGGCCAGCGGGTCGGGCGCGTCGAGGCGGACGGCGGCGAAGATGGCCGCCCACAGGCGCGTGGTCGCCTCCTCCGGCGACAGTTCCGGGAAGACGCGCGCCGCCCAGGCCGGCGTGGCGTAGCCGACGACGCACCAGTTGATCGCGTCGGCGCTGACCAGCCGGGAAACGGGCGCTAAGGCCTGGCCCTCGGCGCGGCGGACGGTGTTGAGCCGGGCCGGATCGACATCGCGCAGCAGGTCGGGGTCGGTGCCGACGATGGACAGCATCGCCTGGCCGTTGCCGGCGTACTCCAGCCCGGTGGCCGTGGGCCACTGGCTGACTTCGGTGAAGGAGTCGGCCGGGGCGTGGCCGAAGCGGACGAGCGCCATCTGGGGGTCATTGTAGAGCGTCTCCACCAGGCGCGCGCCGCGGTCATAGGCCTGGGCGGCGACGGCGCGGGCCAGAGGCGCGGCCTCGATGGGCGCGCGAATCAACAGCCGTTGGCCGGGTTGCAGGTTCAGGCCGACTTTGACGATCAGCTCGGCATAGCGGCCGAGGGCGCGGTCGAATTCAGGGGTCATATGGTTCTCCAAGTGGATTATTCCAGATCGGCGCCCGCCCCCGTCGGGGCGGGCGCGCCTACATCAGCCCATAGCGGCGGGCCAGCTCGGCCGCCTGGGTGCGGTTCTCGGCCTGGAGCTTGCCGAGGATACTGGAGACGTGGTTTTTGACCGTGCCCTCGCTGATGACCAGGCGGTCGGCAATGTCGCGGTTGGACGCGCCCTGGGCCAGCAGCACCAGCACCTCGCGCTCGCGCTCCGACAGCGGCTCCAGCGGCGCTTCCTTCGGCCGCAGCAGCTCGCGCAGCGTCCGCGAGGCGATCTCCGGCTGGATGAAAGCCTCGCCGGCGGCCACGCGGCGAATGGTGCGCAGCAGTTCCTCGGCCGGGGCGTCCTTCAGCAGGTAGCCCATGGCCCCGGCGCGAATGGCCTGGAAAACGTAGTCGTCGCGGTCGAAGGTGGTCAGGATGACGACGCGGGCGGCCGGCCAGGCGGCGCAGAGGGCGGCCGTGGCCTCGACGCCGTTCAGGCCGGGCATCTGCACGTCCATCAGCACCACGTCGGGGCGCAACTCCAGCGCCAGCCGCACGCCGTTCGCGCCATCGGCCGCCTCGCCGGCGACGTGCATGCCCGGCTCCAGGTCGAGCAGCGTGCGCAGGCCCTGACGCATGAGGGTCTGGTCTTCGATGAGCAGCAGGGACAGCGCGGGCGCGTCGTTGGGCATGGGCGGATTGTACCCGTGGGCGGCGGTGCTAACAATCTTGGCCAGGGCTTTTCCAAAGTCGTTTCGAGCGTGTAGGCCGGACAGGGGGGCGGCCTCAACTGGCTTACCAGTCAGAGAGAGTTTGGCCGCCCCCTGTCAGGTCGTCGGTCCTAGCCGGCGGGGCGCGAGGGCACAGCGGCCGGCGCGGGCCGGCCGCTGGCGGGATCAATTTCGCGTGCCGTTGTCGTTTGTGGCGTTTCTTATCGAGCTGTAATGTAGACTGTAAGCATCCTTCCTTACGATACTAATAGCCAGAACGTTACTGTGTCGCTGTGCATTCCCAACCTGGTCGAGCCATGACAGGTGTCATGTCGAATTCATGTCATATGTCACTATCAGATTCTGTCTATCACGCCTTACAATGGCACGACAGGTAGGGATCGAGTACTGGACACTACACCGCACCTTCAGGGGGGTTGCGGGTAGGAGGAATGCTTTTGCTTGCCTAACTGAACAGTCGCGATCTTGTAGAACC
>DAOSMQ010000272.1:0-4204 GCA_035372725.1 Promineifilum sp. (SeqCode) | reverse complement strand
GCTCGCGCAGGTAGCGGCGCGTGTAGTCGCGCAGCTCCACGCCGTCCAGGCGGATGCTGCCCTGGTATTCATAGAAGCGCGGCAACAGGTTGACCAGCGAGGTCTTACCCGATCCCGTCGGCCCGACCAGGGCGACGACCTGCCCCGGCTCGGCGCGGAAGGTGATGCCATTGAGCACGGCCATGTCCTCGGCGTAGGCGAAGCGCACGTCGTCGAAGACGATCTCACCGCGCGGCGGCCCGTCGGGACGATGGGTGCCCACGTCCAACGGTTCGCGGTCGACGCGGATGATCTCCGACACGCGGTCGAACGACACCAGGGCCATCGACATCTGCACGATGAGCCGGCCGATGTTGCGGATGGGCCACATGATCCACGTCAGCATACCCATGTAGGCCAGGAACGTGCCCACGGTGATCGCGCCGTTGATGGCCATCGTCGCGCCGACGGCATAGCCGATGATCAGCTGGATGCCAACGATGATGTCGGTCGATGGCCAGTAGACGGCATGGAGCACCAGCAGCTTCCGGCCGCTGTCGTACCGGCCGCGGTTGGTGACCTCGAACTTCTGCCGCTCGAAGTCCTGCCGGGCAAAGGCGCGCACGACGCGCACGCCGCTCAGGTTCTCTTGCAGCGTCGTCGATAGCTTGGCCTCTTCTTCCTGGAAGATCTCGTAGCGCTTGCCGATCATGCGGAAGAAGTAGATCGACACAACGACGATGACCGGCACGACGACGATGGAGATGAGCGCCAGGCGCGTATCCAGCGTCAGCAGGCCGACGAAGTTGACCACGAAGAGCGACAGGATACGGCCGAGGCCGACCGACTCCTCGCCCAGGAAGCGCCGCATCGTCTCCACATCGGATGTGGAGCGCTGGATGAGGTCGCCGGTGGGCGTCTTGTCGTGGTAGGCAAAGGTCAGCCGCTGCACGTGGTCATACAGATAGTCGCGCAGGCGGCGGATGACATTCTCCGACGTCATGGTCGCCCAGCGGCCGCCCATGAACGTGAACAGCCCCTGAGCCAGCGCCAGGCCGATGAAGCCGGCGGCCACCCAGGCCAACTGCCCGCGCATGGCCTCGATGCCGAGCACGTCGTCGGTAAAGTAGCGCAACAGGAAGTAGAACAATGTCTGGCAAACGGCCGCCAACCCGATGCACAGGAACGCACCGACGTAGATGGCCCGGTAGCCAGTGATCATGCGCCAGAGGCCGACGATACGACGCGCGGACAGCGTTGTCTTCAGATCAAGATCGGTTGTCATAGTGACACTCACGTATGGCCGCCAGAGGCAACAGCGCGCCGGGGCGGTATTGTTGATAGTGGCCGAAATGAGGGGCCGGGAAATAGAAGCGCAACGGTTCGCGGCAGGGCGAACAGACCCGCGAAAGCGGGCGAGAGCACGGGATGGCCGAAGCCGGGGTTATGTTAGAGGATTTTTTCCATCATCGCCACACCTCACGCAGTAAGCCGAGACTGGACTGCCAGCGCTCGGTGGGTTTGCAGCAGTGTTGCCTGGGATGGGCAGCTGTGAACGAACGAGCCAATGAAGTATAGCACAAGAGTGCCTGAGAAGTGTAAAGTAGTTATCATTTTTGACCCCAGTTTGCCCATTAATGACAACTAGGGGGCAATTGAGGGACGAAGGATCTCACGCAAAGACGCAGAGACGCAAAGAAGAATCTTTTTTCTTTGCGGCTTTGCGGCTTTGCGTGAGATCTTCTTCCGCCCTGGCAATACCGCTGGAGACAGAAATTACGACAGCAGCGGCCGCAGGAACGCCCCGGTCAACGAGCGCGGGCTGGCGGCCACGTCTTCTGGCGTGCCCGCGGCGATCAGCTCGCCGCCGGCCGCGCCGCCCTCCGGCCCCAGGTCGATCACCCAGTCAGCTGCCCGAATCACGTCGAGGTTGTGCTCCACGACGACGACGCTGTGGCCGGCGTCCACCAGCCGGTTGAGCACGGCCAGCAGCCGGGCCGTGTCGGCCGGGTGCAGGCCGGTCGTTGGCTCGTCGAGCAGGTAGAGCGTGTGGCCGCCGCCGCGCCGCCCCAGCTCGCGGGCCAGCTTGACGCGCTGGGCCTCGCCGCCGGAGAGGGTCGTCGCCGGCTGGCCCAGCGGCAGATAGCCCAGGCCCACGTCGGCCATCACCGCCAGCCGCGTGGCCACGGCGGGCACGCCGGCGAATAGCGCAAGCGCCTCCTCGACAGTCATGGCCAGCACCGCGGCGATGTCGTGGCCGCCATAGGTGACGGCCAGCGTCGCCGCGTCGTAGCGGCGGCCGTGGCAGACCGGGCAGCGCACGTCCACCGGTGGCAGCAGGTGCATCGTCACCGGCAGCACCCCCGCCCCTTCGCAGCGCTCGCAGCGGCCGCCGGGCACGTTGAACGAAAAGCGCCGCGCCGTGAAGCCGCGCTGCTTCGCTTCCGGCTGCGCCGCGAACAGCTCGCGGATGGGCGTGAAGACGTCGGCGTAGGTGGCGGCGTTGGAGCGCGGCCGGCGGCCGATGGGTTCCTGGCCGATGGTGACCAGCTTGTCGATGGCCTCCCAGCCCGCGATGGCGTCGTGCTCGCCGGGGGTGTCGGTCGCGCCATAGAAGCGCGCCCGCCCGGCCCGGTCGAGGATGTCGAACACCAGCGACGACTTGCCCGCGCCACTGACGCCGGTGACAACCACCAACCGCTCCAGTGGCAGCCGCGCGGTAATGTTGCGCAGGTTGTTGGCGCGCGCCCCGGCGATGGTCAGCGCCCGTTCGGCCGGCGGCCGGCGCGGCGGCGGGGGCGTGGCCGCCCGCCCCGCCAGGTACGCGCCGGTGAGGGAGGTTGGGTGCGCGGCCACTTCGGCCGGCGTGCCCGCGGCGACGACCCGGCCGCCGTGCCTGCCCGCCCCCGGCCCCATGTCGATGACTGTATTCGCGGCGCGGATCACGTCCAGGTCGTGCTCGACGACGAGGACGGTGTTGCCCAGGTCGCGCAGGCGGCGCAGCACGCGCAGCAGCCGCTCCGTGTCGCGTGGGTGCAGGCCGACGGTTGGCTCGTCGAGGATGTAGAGCATCCCGGTCAGCCCGGAGCCGACCAGCGACGCCAGCCGCAGCCGCTGCGCCTCGCCGGCCGAGAGCGTCGCCGAAGCGCGCGCCATCGTCAGGTAGCCGACGCCGACCTCCAGCAGCCGGCCCAGGCGCGCGTTCAGGTCCTCGAGCAGCGGCGCGGCGATGCGATGCTCGTCGGCCGAGAGCGCCGCCAGCAGCTCGCGCAGCCACTCCGCCAGCGCCGCCAGCGACATCCCGGCCACGGCCATGATCGTTTGCCCGGCGACGGTGACGGCGCGGCTCTCCGGCCGCAGGCGCTGCCCCAGGCAATCGGGGCAGACAGCGGCCACGACCTGGCCGGCCATCCTGGCGGCGTAGTCCTCGTCGCCGGCGTGCTCGCCATAGCGGCGCAGCGCCGCCGTGGCCAGGCCCTCGAAGCGCCCGCCGCGGACGGTGGCCGGCGGCTCTCTGTCCGGGAAGTGGCGGCGGAACTGGGGACTCTCCACGCCGAAGAAGAACAGGTCGCGCGCCGCCGGGCTGTAGTCGCGGATGGGCGTGTCGAGGGTGAGCGCCAAGCCATAGTGCCGGGCGGCGGCCAGCAGCGAGTCGCCATAGTAGGCCAACTGCGGCCCCACCCAGCCGGCCACCGCGCCGCCGGCCAGACTGCGCCCGGCGTCGGCCAGCCGGTCGAGGTTAGCGGTGTGGACGCTGCCCAGACCGGTGCAGGTAGGGCAAGCGCCCTCCGGCTTGTTGAAGGAGAAGGCGGCCATGCCCAACTCCGGCACGGGCCGGCCGCAATGGGGACAGGGGAAGGCCGGCGCGGCGTCGGGGTCGGTCGCCGGGCCGGTGTCGTCTTCCCACTCGTCGCCGGGCAGGCCAAACGACGGCGGCACGTCGCCGCCGCAGTGGGGGCACGGCCGCCGCCCCAGCCGGGCGAAGAGGATGCGGACGTAGGTGTAGGCGTCGGTGGTCGTGCCCACGGTTGAGCGCGGGCTGTGGTTGGCCGAAGTCTGCTGATTGAGGCTGATGGTTGCCGCCAGGCCGGTGATGCTCTCCAGCGGCGGCCGGGCCAGGCCAAATATGAGCACGCCGACGGATTCCAGGTATTGCCGCGCCCCCTCCAGACAGAGGATATCGAAGGCCAGCGTCGATTTGCCGGAGCCGGACAGGCCAGTCAGG
>DAOSMQ010000271.1:0-4206 GCA_035372725.1 Promineifilum sp. (SeqCode) | reverse complement strand
AGCGCGTGGACGAGATCGACCGCCAGTTCCGCCGCGGCCTGCTGACCGAAGAGGAGCAGTACCAGCGCACCATTGAGCAGTGGAACGATGCCAAGGACTACATCGCCGACGCGGTCAAGAAGGCGCTCGACCCGAATGGTCCGCTCGCGTTGATGTCCCTGTCGGGCGCGGGCAAGGGCGGCTTTGGCCCGATCACGCAGCTGGCCGGCATGCGCGGCCTGATGGCTGACCCCCAGGGACGCATCATCCCCGTGCCGATTCAATCCAACTTCCGCCAGGGCCTCGACGCGCTGGAGTACTTCATCTCCACCCACGGCGCGCGCAAGGGTCTGGCCGATACCGCCCTGCGCACGGCCGACGCCGGCTACCTGACCCGTCGTCTGGTGGACGTGGCCCAGGACATCATCATCATGGAAGAGGACTGCGGCACGAACAAGGGCATCTACGTTCGCCGCGTCGACAACTTCGGCAAGCAGACGCTGGCCGAGCGCCTCATCGGTCGCGTGTCGGCGGCGACGGTCTCCGACCCGGCCACGGGCGAGATCGTCATCGCCCAGGACGAGTACTTCACCGGCGAGCTTGCTGAGGCTGTGGATGCATTGGGCGTGGAAGAGGTCTACGTCTTCTCGCCCATGACCTGCGAGTTGCGCCTGGGCATCTGCCGCAAGTGTTACGGCACTGACCTGGCCCGCGGCAAGCCGGTCGAACTGGGTGTGGCCGTCGGCATCGTCGCCGCCCAATCCATCGGCGAGCCGGGCACGCAGCTGACACTGCGCACGTTCCACACCGGTGGCACGGCTTCGGCCGGGGGCGATATTACCCAGGGTCTGCCGCGTGTCGAAGAGTTGTTCGAGGCGCGCCAACGGCCCAAGGGCGAAGCGGTCATGACTGAGATCGGCGGCATTGCCAATATCCGCCTGATCGATAACGTCCGTCATGCCTTTATTACTGACAGCAAGCTGGTCGATGATGTCTACGAAGTGCCGGCCGGCTGGTCGATGCTGGTGGAAAACAATCAAGAAGTGACTGCCGGCGCGACGCTGGCCGAGAGCGGCGACGAGATCATCCATGCCCGCCATCCCGGCCGCGTCACCATCGACGAGAACGGTCTGCGCGTCACGTGGGAAAGCCGCGAAGAGCGCGACTATGAGATCTCTGCCGGCGTGCGATTGCTCATCGGCGATGGCCAGCGCGTCAGCGCCGGCGATCAGTTGACGGAAGGCTCGCGCAACCCGCACCGCATCCTGGAGATTCTGGGGCGCGACGCGGTGACGCAATATCTGTTGCGCGAAGTCCAGCAAGTCTACCGGCCGCAGGGCCAGAACATCCACGATAAGCACTTCGAGGTCATCATCCGCAAGATGCTGAGCAAGGTGTCGGTCACCGATTCCGGCGACACCGACATGCTGCCGGGCGACCTGATCGAAGCGCCGGGCTTCCAGGAGAAAAACGAAGAGGTCATCGCCGAAGGCGGGCAGCCCGCGCAGGCGGAGCCGGTGCTCTTGGGCATCACCAAGGCGTCGCTCAACACGGACAGTTTTCTGTCGGCCAGTTCGTTCCAGCACACCATCAAGGTGCTGGCTGGGGCGGCCATCGCTGGCAAGGAAGACCGCCTCATCGGCCTGAAGGAGAACGTCATTATCGGCAAGCTCATCCCGGCCGGCACGGGCTTCCGCGTCGGCGAAGAGGAGGCTGAGGCCTTGCCGGATGGCATCCTCTTCGAGGGTGATGGCGGGGCCATGCGCCTGACCAGTAGCGCCCTGATTGATGACGACACGGACGATGAGATTCTGGCGGCCATCGCCGCCGCCGCGGCCGACGCCTCGCGCCTGGCCCTGGTTACCGACTACGAGGATGCTGAGGAAAGCGAGAGCATCTGGGACGAAGAGGAAGCCTGGGACGACGACGATAGTGACGAAGACGAGGAAGAGGCCGACGAGACCGAAGCGGTCGATGAGGAAGACTGGGAAGAACCGGGCGACTAACCCTCGGCTAGTCGTTGCCGAACGCTAAACGAGAGACCGGTCGGTTATCTGCCGACCGGTCTTTTTTCATTGCTGTGGACAGCTGTGGGCAGGCCGCGGCCTGGCGGGCTAGTAATTGCGGCGCAGCAGCATGTCGGTCAACTGGTAGAGCGCCGCGGCGGCCGGCTCCTGTGGTTGCGCCGCCGCCAGGTGAACGAGAGCCTTGTCGGTATAGAGGGCAACGCACTCGGCCGTGTACGTTCGCGCGCCGGCGGCGTCGAGCAAGGGCACGACGCTGCTGACGAAATCGGCCGCGTCGGCCGGTTCGTCGGCATAGAGCGCCCGCAAAGGCGCGCTACGTTCCAGCCCATAGAGCACAGGCAACGTCTTCTTGCGCGTGGCGATGTCGGTACTGACCGATTTGCCGATGAGCTGCTCATCACCCCAGATGCCCAGCAGGTCGTCTTGCGCCTGGAAGGCCAGGCCCAGGTTCAGGCCGAAGTCGGCGAAGTGGGCCACGCGCGCGGCATCGGCCCCGGCCACCAGCGCCCCCAGCTCAGCCGAGTGGGCCAGCAATACAGCGGTCTTGCCGGTGATCATGGCCACATACTCATCCACCGTCACCTGCGCCCGCGTCTCGAAGTGCATGTCGGTGTATTGGCCGCGCGTCAGGGCGACGCAAGTTTCGTCAAAGCGCCGCCAGGCGCGCACGACAACCGCAGGAGCCACGCCGCGGTCGGCCAGCCGGCCCAGCGCCAGGTGGGCCAGGGCGAACATGGCATCGCCGGTGTTGATGGCCTGCGCTTCGCCTTGCAGCGTCCAGAGGGTTCGCCGGCCGCGGCGGGTGGGGCTTTGGTCCTCGATGTCGTCGTGGACGAGAGAAAAGTTATGAACGATCTCGACCGCGGCGGCGGCAGGCAAGGCCTGTTGCCAATCGCCGCCGGCGGCCGCGCAGGCCAACAGGCATAACACGGGGCGGATGCGCTTGCCGCTGTTGCCACCGGCCGGTCGCAGCGCTTCGTCGGCCCAGCCCATGTGGTAGTGGATCATCCCGTAGAAGGGGTCGGGGTCTGCCGCGTCGTCGGCGCGCAGGACGGCGCGCATCTCGGCTTCAACAGCCGGCAGGAAGCCGGCGCTCAGGCGTTCCAGGTCTGTGGTCATGGTTCGTGTTCCAGAGAGTGCGCGCTGGCTAGAAGCGCGTGTGGAGGGGCGTCTGTCTCAGCGCGGCGAAGTCGCCCGCGCCGGCGCAGAACATGGCCACGCGCAGCTCCGTTGTGATCGTGTCGGCCAATTCAACGACGCCGGCCGCGCCGTCACCGTCGGCCGCGCGCAAAAACTCGCCCGCCAGGCCGACCAGCGACGCGCCCAGGGCGATGCACTTGGCCACGTCGATGCCGTCCTTGATGCCGCCGCTGGCGAAGATGGGCAGGTCGGGCGCGGCCTGGCGGCAGTAGCGCAGCGATACGGCCGTGGGAATGCCCCAGTCGATGAAGGCCCCGGCCACGCGGGCGTGGCGGGCCGTCGGCGCGCGGTGCATCTCCACCTGGCTCCACGACGTGCCGCCCGCGCCGGCCACGTCAATGGCGGCCACGCCGGCCTCGGCCAACCGGCGTGCGTCCTCGGCGGCAAAGCCCCAGCCGACTTCCTTGGCCACGACCGGCACGGGCAGCGCCCGGCAGATGGCCTCTACTTTGGCCAGCAGCCCGGCGAAGTTGCCGTCGCCCTCCGGCTGGACGGCTTCTTGCAGAGCGTTGAAGTGCAGGATTAGGGCGTCGGCCTGGATCATGTCGACGGCGCGGCGGCACTGGTCGATGCCGTAGCGGTAGTTGAGTTGCACCGCGCCGAGATTGGCGAAAAGAAGAATGTCGGGGGCCACGTCGCGCACCTGGTAGGTGGCGGCCAGCGAGGGGTCTTCGATGGCGGCGCGCATGGAGCCGAGGCCCATAGCCATACCCGCCGCTTGCGCCCCGGCGGCCAGTTCGCGGTTGATGGCCTGGGCGCGAGCGGTGCCGCCGGTCATCGAGGAGATGAGCAGCGGCGTGCGCTGGCGCTTGCCCAGTACCTCAACGCCGGTATCCACGGCGGCCAAATCCAGCTCTGGCAGGGCGCGGTGCATGAAAAAGTACGCCTCTAACCCGGTGGTCAGGCTCTTAAAGGCGACATCCTCTTCAAGGTTGATGCGGATATGGTCGGCCTTACGCCGCTCGTGGATGTCGCTGCCGGGTTCGCGGCCGGCCGTGTC
>DAOSMQ010000270.1:0-4233 GCA_035372725.1 Promineifilum sp. (SeqCode) | reverse complement strand
CATCGGCATCGACATCATCGGTGGCTCCAGCATGGGCGCTTTTATCGGTGGCTGTTTGGCCCGTGGGATGGTCGCCGCCGATGGCCTGAGGGGATCGGCCGGACGGGCCAATGCCCGCTCGCTGCTCGACCGTACCTTCCCTTATACTGCGATCATGACCTCGCGCAAGATCACCGACGTGATGCGCGATTACTTCGGCGACCGGCAGATCGAAGACCTCTGGCAGCCGTTTTTCTGCGTCTCCACCAACCTGTCCATTGCCGCGCCGGTGGTGCATGAGCGCGGGCCGCTCTGGCGAGCGGTGCGGGCCAGCACGGCCCTGCCTGGGGTCTTCAGCCCAATTCTGAACGAGAAGAATGAGATGCTGGTAGACGGCGGCGTGATGAATAACTTCCCTGTCGATGTGATGGCCGCGCGCTATGAGGTGGGCCAGATCATCGCCAGCAACGTCAGCCCCCATCGCGAGAAGCCCTACCCTCATCCCTTTGGCGAAAGCATCTCTGGCTGGCAGGCGCTCTGGAGCCGCGTCAACCCGTTCGGCCGGCCCATGCGCGTGCCCACGTTAGGCAGCGTCATCCTGCGCACGGTCGAGGTCAACAGCCTCTACCAGCGCAAGGCCGCCGAGCAACTGGCCGACGTGCTCATCGAGCCGGATGTGGCCGACTTCAACCTCCTCGATTTTGCGGCGATACGCGCGTTGGAGCAACGCGGCTACGAGGCCGCGCGCGCCGCGCTGGCCCTGACCTCAACGCCGCAGCAGCGGCAGAAATGACTGCGCGCAAGCGTTGCCCGATACACGCAGGTCGTCGATGCCATTGAGCCAGTTGGTGAAGTCGCGGCCGGGTGGCACGCACAGAGCCGTGCCGTCAAAGTGAAACTGATTGAGCGACAGGTCTATCAGCGTGGATGGCAGCAGCCCGGTCAGCGCCGCATTGCCAGACAGGTCGAGAGCCTGTAGCTGGGTCAGCGCGCCGATGGCGGCCGGCAGTGGCCCGTTCAGACCGTTCTCCGGCAGGCGTAAGGCCGTCACATGCCCGCCGGTGCAACTAACGCCTTGCCACAGGCAAGCCTTTGTTCTGGTGAACCAGCCAGCCCGGCCGGCCCAACTCCAGCCGTCCGTGCCCGTGAAGAGCGCGTCGAGCGCGGCACATTCAGCCGCGGGCACATCGGTTACCTGGTCGCAGTAGTCAGCCGCCAGCGATGGCAACAAGCACCAGGACTCCAGCTGCCCCAAACCCACAGTGAATTGATCGGCTACCCGCAAGCGCCACGCGCCGGCGAGCGGTTGATTATCCAGCGCTGCCAGCGGCGTCTCGGGGAGAACGCGACCGCCTATGGCGGGTGGAACCGGGCTGCAAGCGCTGCTGACCGGTATGGTCGCCTCGTCGTCGAAGAGGCTGATCATGTCGTCCACGCCGGGGCACTCCTGGGCGGGCCGGTTGAACAGCGTGACGACTCTGGCGGCCGGCATATAGGTCAAGTCCGCTGTCAGGTCTGCCGGCCACTCGTGCGTGATCGTCAGACTGACGTCGACGTCGGCCAGAATGCCCGCGGTCGATAGAGTCATCGTGTCCATCACGCCGGCCGGGTCACCATCGGGCAGTTGCAAACCAGGTTCGCGGCAATAGGCTTGTCCTGTCGTCAGCCGGTAGATCGGTGAATAGACGCTTGCGCCACAGGTGTTGCTGGCGGCGACGCGCCAGTAATAGGCCGTGTTCGGCTCCAGCCAATCGTCTAGAGCCAACGTCGTCCCGTCAACCAACTGATCGCGAATGATATGCTGGAACGATGGCTCGTCAGCCACCTGTAAGTGATACTGCCCGGCCGCGCTCACGGCCGTCCAGGAGAAGCGCGGCGCGACCGTGTGGCCGACAACGTTGGCCGTTGGGGACAATGGGTGCGGCGGCTGGGGCGCAGCGGCGGTGACAAGCAGGGTCAATGTCGCCCCGTGGCTGAGCGCGCCCGACATGCCGCGCACGAGTAACTCGTAACGGCCGGCAGCGATATTGGCCGTGGCGATGGTCAGGCTGCTTGTCATCGATGGCGCGACGACGGGCGGTTGAAACGAGGCGTGGCCGCCGGGCGGCAGTCCGGCCAACGACAACTCCACCGGTTGGTCGAACCCGGCCAGGCTGACAATGCTCACGGTCATCTGTGCGGTCGTGCCAGCGCAGACATCGGCCTGGGCCGGGGCAACGACCAGGCGGAAGTTGGGGTAACCGACGCCGGTCTCCTGAGTAATCCATTCTGAGAAGGACGACACGCGCGTGTAGACGCCGGGCTGGCCCGGCAGCGCGCAGCCGTAGCCCCAACTGACGATGCCGGCCAGCTCCCAGCGAGAGGTTGCGTTGTTGAAGATGACAAGTGGGCCGCCGCTGTCGCCCTGGCACGAGTCGACGCCGCCTTCGGGCACGCCCGCACAGACCATATTGCTGGTGATGCCATTGGGATAGGCCTGGCTGCAATCAGCGTTCGACACGATGGGCACTTCGACTTCTTGCAGCGTGTCTGGAAAATCGATCTCAGACGAGGACGTGTTGCCCCAGCCGGTGACGGTGGCCTCGACACCGGTCAGGGAGTCAATATCAGCCGCGACCAGGGTGACGCCGTCGATGGGCAGCTGGGTGGTGGTCATCGGCCGGAAGGTCGCCGGCGCGCTGAGTTCCAGCAGGGCGATGTCGCTGTCGTACTGGGTCGCCTGGCCGTAGTTTGGGTGCAGAATGATGCGCTCCACGTCCAGCCGCAAGAAGCCACGGTCGGGCGTTCTCAGGTTGTGGATGCCGGCCAGCACCTGGATTCGGCCGGCTGTCTCGCCCGCGGCGCAGTGGGCGGCCGTGACGACCCAAACAGGGCTAATCAGCGTGCCGCCGCAGTACTGGTCGTCGTAAGGATCGCCGCCGACATGGATGAGGGCGACCTGCCAGGGCCACTCGCCCGGCTCGGCTTCGCGTCCGCCGACAATGGCCGGCGCGTTGGGTTCTACGGGGTCGCCCTGGCCACTGGCCGTTGGGGCCAACAGGGCCGCCCACGCCCCCAGGCAGACCAGTGTGGCGAGCAAACACAAACGCAGACGCAAACTGCTGACGAACGACGGTGCGATTGAGCGGTTACGCATAGGAACCCCTGCAAAGCTGCCACGCGAACACAATGGCGGGGAACGGCTGGACTAGCACAACACCCACCGTCCACAGATGGGAGAATAGCTCGGCAACGGCAAAAAGCAACATTACCCGTCTTGGCAAATCGGCTGCCCCGGGTTACAACATTGACCCGCGGCGACAGCCACCGGACGACCACAGGAGCACGGCGTGAGCGAACTGAATTCTTTTCCTTTCGACTGGCATGAAGTTGCCCGGCTGGCGCTGGCCTCGCGGCTGATGGACGAGCTGGAGGAGCGCGAACTGACGCCAGGCGGCCTGGTGACGTACCAGTTTTCCGCCCGCGGCCATGAGTTGGGACAATTACTCCTGGCCCAATTGCTGGATCGCCCCTTCGATGCCGCCTCGGTCTACTATCGCTCCCGGCCGTTCATGCTCGCCAGCGGGCTGACGCTGACGGAGGCGCTGGCCGCCGACATGGCTCGCGCCGGCGGCATGAGCGACGGCCGCGATGTCGGCGTGGTTTTCAACATGCCTCGCCGCGGCCGGGCGCTGGTGCTGCCGATGGCCGCCGATGTCGGCTCGCAGTTCACGCCCGCGGCCGGCTGGGCGCAGGCCCTGCGCTACCGGCGCGACCACCTGGGCGAGGCGGACGTAGCCGACAGCATCGCCGTCGCCTTCGGCGGCGAAGGCTCTGTGGCCAGCAATGGCTTCTGGTCAGCCCTGACGATGGCCACGACGCTGCGCCTGCCGCTGCTTGTCGTGGTTGAGGACAACAACTACGCCATTTCGGTCAAGAGCGGGCTGCAAACGCCGGGCGGCAACATCGCCGCCAACCTGGCCTCGTTCCACGACCTGGCCATTTGGGATGGCAGCGGCGTGGAACCGGCCGCGACGGCGGCGCTGGTGGCCGCGGCCGTGGCCCATGTGCGTGGCGGCGCGGGGCCAGGGCTGCTGCGCCTGACTGTGCCGCGCCTGTCCGGCCACTCCAGCGTCGATAACCAGGCCTATAAGACGGAGGACGAGCGCGACGACGAGTGGGCGCGCGACCCCATCTCCGCGCTGCGCGCCGCCCTCGTGCCGGCGCTCATGGATGCGCGGGCGTGGCAACTGCTGGCGGACGACGCCACCGCCC
>DAOSMQ010000269.1:0-4234 GCA_035372725.1 Promineifilum sp. (SeqCode) | reverse complement strand
CGGCGTTCACCGGCGAGCGGCCGTCGTCGCGGCGCTTCTTCGCCGGCGGCGTGGCCCTGACGCTGCTGACGCAGACGTATGTGCAGGCCTGGGGCGTGCTGCCACAGGTGGCCCTGTTGCTGCTGCTCTACCGGCGGCGCGTGCCGCGGCGGGCGTTCCTGGCGTCCGCGGCCGTCTTCGCCGCCGCGGCGCTGCTCTATGCCCTCGGCCTGGCCGGCCGCGCCGGCATCAACGCTGGCAAGGCGGGCAACTTCTTGGCCGGCGGCCGGCTGGGCCTGAGCGACATCGGCCTGCGCCACGCCGCCCGGCTGGTCAACGGCATCGACTTCCGCCCAGCCTATGCCGCCGGCAGCCCGCCGGGGGCGCTCTGGCCGGCGCTGTCGCTGGCCGCCGTAGTCGTCCTGTCCGTGGCCCTGCTGGCCGGGCTGGCCCGCGCCGTCCTGGCCCTGCGCCACGACGGGCCGGAGCGGCGCGTCGCCATCGTCCTGCTGGTCTGGTTCGGCCTGCCGGTGCTGCTGACCAGCGTCGCCGGCGCGTTCGACGTCCACCCCCACTACCTGCTGCTGACGCTGCCGGCCGGGCACGCGCTGGCGGCGTGGGGCGCGGCCCGGCGGCAAGACCTGACAGGTGGGCGGCCACCAATCCGTTCCCAGCCGACAACTACCCGCCACCCACCGGTCAGGTCGGCCGTAGCTATCGCCGCGCTGGTCGGGATCGGCGCCATCTTCGCCCATGACCTCTACCGGGCCAACGCGCTTGTCGCCCAGCAGCCGACGCAACCCCACTTCGACGGCTGGTCGTTGGCCGCGGCGGCCGAGGCGGGCCAATCGCTGCGCGCCCTGGTGCTGGCCGACGACGGCCCCTTCCCCCGGCGCATCGCCGCCGACGGCGACAAGGCCCTGCTCAGCGGCCTGAGCGCGACCGCCGTGCAGCCGGTGCGCGGCGTGGCGTATCCCGACTTCGTCCTGCTGCCGGCCGAGGGGGCGATGGTCTACGTCGTCGAGGGCGACGGCGGCCGGCCGGCGTGGCTGCGGCCGCTGCTGCAAGACGAACCGGCGCGGGCGGTGTCATTCGCGGATGGGCTGCGGCTGGCTTTCGCCCGCACGCGATTGGGCGCAGCCGCCGCGGCCATGCAAGCGGCCACGCCGGTCAACTGGCCCAGCGACGCCGGGCTGACACTGGCCGGCTACACGCTGGACGAGACGGCCGGCGGCCTGGAACTGGTCACTGTCTGGCGCGTGGATGCGCTAAGCCCCGACCGCGGCGCGTGGTACGTCGCCGGCAGCTACCACCTGAGCGACACCGCCGGCCACCTGCTGGCCAATGCCGACGCCCACGGCCAGTGGGCCTACCGCTGGGAGATGGGCGACGTCTACGTCGAGCACGTCACCCTCCCCGGCCCCATTCCCGCCGGGGCGCGGCTGGAGATCGGCCTGTTCGACAGCGTGCGCGGCGTGGCGTATACGTTGTTCGACAATGGCGCGGCCGTAGGCCATTACACAATCCCGCCACAACCGTAGCGGCAGCCTGACAGGCTGCGCTACGGCCGTGCTATAATGATGACAATGACCGGCGAACTAGCTCTCGTCCTGCAACAACTGCGTGCTGGCTTGGAGGCGCAATATGGCGACCGGCTCGACCGGGTGCTGCTCTACGGCTCGCGCGCCCGCGGCGACGCGGGGCCGGAGTCGGATGTGGATGTGTTGGTGGTGTTGCGGGGGGAGGTCGATCCGCTCACAGAGATTCACCGCAATAGCCAACTGGTGGCTGACCTCTCACTGGAGCATGATCTAGTTCTCTCTTGCGTCTATATGAGCAACTCTGAGCTGGCTGAAGGTGATGATCTCTTCCTGCGCAATGTGAAACGCGAGGCCATACCGGTATGACACTTACGATCGAAGGGTATTTGAACGCAGCAATCGACAGCCTGGATGCTGCTGAATTGCTTTTATCGAGTGGCTATCCGGGAATTGCAGCGTCACGCGCCTATTACGCCATGTTTTATGTGGCTGAGGCGTTTCTGCTAGAGCAAGGGCAGGAGTACGGTAAACATGCCGGGGTAATCGGCGCTTTCGGCCGCGACGTGGCGAAAGTCGGGATCGTGCCGCAGATCTTTCACCGCTACCTGATCGACGGCCAGACGGCACGGTCGCTGGCCGACTATCGAGGCGATCCGCTTACAGCGGACGAAGCCCAATTGCAGACCGACCGCGCCCGCGAAATGCTCGCCTTCGCCCGGCAGCATTTCGCCGGCCGCTCCTCTTCCTCAGCCTAGCTCCCTTCCCGCCGGCCGCTGGGGGCGGCCGCCCCCAGACCCCACCGAAAGCAGAAGATTCAGAAGCCAGAACTCAGAAGTCACCATCGGCGATCCGCTCGATCACCCGGAAGCCATACCCCTGCCCGCCGTCCTCCGGCTCGCTATCCCATCGATAGGCTGGATTGAGGACGAAGGCCATATCGTTGTAGTAGGCTCCGCCACGCAACCCGTACCGAATGGGTGGCCATCGCCACAGAACCGAAGCCGTCCACTCCCACACGTTTCCGATCATGTCTACACAGCCATAAGGGCTATCGCCCTGCGGCGAGAATAAGCCCACTGGCGTTGTGTCAAAGCTGTCGAAGTTGCAGCGTTCCTCTGTGGGTGGCTCGTTGCCCCAGGGCCAGAGACGGCCGTCCGTCCCTCGCGCCGCCTTTTCCCATTGTTCCTGTTGTGGCAACGCCAACCTCGCCCAGTCGCAGAACGCCTGCGCGTCGTACCAACTAATGAAGGTAACAGGATGATCATCCTTGCCCGCCAGCGAAGACCCAGGCCCTTGCGGATGTTGCCAATCAATGCCCAGGATCTCGCTCCCCTTTTCATTGCCCAATTGCGCCCACTGCCCACCGCGAAGCTGGGTGCTCGTTCGATAGTCCGTCGCCGCCACAAAGCGGGCAAACTGAGCATTGGTAATGGGCGTGCGACCGATCCAGAACTCGGGCAGGTCTACGACTCGCTGCGGCTTCTGGTCCTTAAACGCCAACTCGTTGTCATCAGTCGAGCCATAGAGAAACGGCCCGGCAGGGATGCGAATGAGTTCGATGCTGGTCTGGGCGTGGATGCGGCGATCGGGCGAGGTTGTAGAGACGGGTCGGCGACCCGTCTCCGCGGACGAATCAGCCGGCAAGGATGAGACGGGTCGGCGACCCGTCTCTACGGGTGCGGCGGGGGTGGGCGCGCCATCCAGAGCCTGCAATAACTGATTCAGGCCGGCGGCATAATCGTCCCGGAAATTGGCGAACTGATAGGTCAGCCACGAAGACGGCAGATCGCACTCGGCCACATCCAGTAGCACCAGCCGGGCAAGCCCCCGGCCCTCAAGAAGGCGGGCGGCGCTCGTTTCCTTGCGCACCCAGTAGGAAGTCATCGCTGCGGGGGTCAGGGCGACCACAACAACCCCACTCTCGTCTAGCCCGCGGTCGATCGCGTCGGGCCAATCCTCGCCGATGCGAATATTGTCGGGGGCGATCCAGATCGGATAACCGCGGGCCTGCAAATCCCTGGCCAACTTTTGCGCCAACGCGCCGTCCTGATGCGCGTGGCTGATAAACACCTGCCGTGGGTCGCGGCGCAGACGGGCGGGCGTTGGGGGAATGAACGGCGTTTCGTGGAAGTGCTGGCGGTACTGCTCCGGGCGGGCGAGAGAAAGATGGGCGATGAGGTGATCCAGCCGCGAACGGTTCTGCAGCCACTTGACAAGCTCGCGCGCCTTAGCCTCACGTCCCTCCCCGCCAAGATCGTCGAACTCAACACCCAGGTTGAAGCAGAGCGTCTTCAGGTCTTCCAGACCGAAGTTGTCTGTGATGAACCGGAGGAGTTGAGAGTTATCGGGCTGGCTCATGTGATTAGGCAACCGCGTTTACGGCGCGGCCTCTCGTCTTTGCGCCAACCACCGTCCCAACGACGACGCGCTTTCGCCCGACTTCTTGCCGAGCAACATCCCCTCCACACCTACATCCTCGTCCAAATCGGGCCAGTGGATGCCATAGCCCGCGCCACTGATCTCGAAGTGCTCGCGTTCAGCCGGGGTGGCTTGGGATAGACGAGGATACCAGCCGATAGGGATGGCGATGGAGCGGCCGTCTTCCAGATCAACGGCCAGCGTATCGTCGGTAATCGTTACCTCAACGATCCGTGCCAGAGCCAGCGTTGGAATAACAGAAATTGTCCCACTCATGCCGCAGCCTCTCTATGTTC
>DAOSMQ010000268.1:0-4253 GCA_035372725.1 Promineifilum sp. (SeqCode) | reverse complement strand
GAGCGGCGCGCTGGTCTTTGGCGGCCCGGGCGGCTCAGGCAACGCCAGCCGCGGCAGCCACGCCGTAAAGTGAGCCGGGGCGGGCCGCGCGGCCCGCCCCGCCCCCTTAGAGGCAAAAGCGGCGGTGCCAGCGCCCAGGCTCCGCATTCATCCCACCGCTGCCCCCCAGTCACCGCTACAGACCCGCCCGACGATACCACAACCAATCTGCCCTCTTCCCCTGGCGAGGCGCACCTGACGGCGTGGCCGGCCCAGGCGCAACTATGAGCGTGAAATGAGCGGCCCTCTGCCCGCCGATGTAGACCCCCGAGGCAAGCGTATTCCACGATAGACCGCGCCAAAGCGGTTCAATCGAGGAGCAACACAGACCGCAGTCATCACAGCATGACCCCGGAGCGCCGGCAGCCTTCCCGCCGGCTCCGTTCACCGCGCCTGTGTTGCCCGTCAAGAAAATGGAGCCGCCGCCGTGTGGCCACAACACGCCGGCCGCTCGCAACTACAATAGGAGTAGAGATGAACGCAATGAAGAGACGGATTGTTGTCTTGCTTGTCCTGTTGGCCCTGGCATTGGCTGCTTGTGGCGGCGGGCAAGAGCAGGAACCGGCCGCCGAAGCGCCCGCGGCTCAGCCCACCGAAGCGATAGCGGAGATGGAGCCGACGGCGATGGCCACCGAAATGGTCGCCGAGACGATGGACGAGCCGACGGCTGAGGCGACCGCGATGATGGACGAGCCGACGGCCGAAGCGACCGAGATGATGATGGACGAGCCGACGGCCGAAGCGACCGAGATGGCCATGACTGACGCCGATATGGCCGTCGATCCGCTGATGCTCGACGGCTCGGCCGCCGGGCTGCGCGTGGCTCTAAACCGGCTGCTGGGCGAGCACCTCCTGCTGGCGGCCAGCGCCACTAATGCCGCTCTCGACGGCCGCACAGCCGACTATGACGCCGCCGCCGCCGCGCTGGATGAGAACTCGGTTGACCTGACGTCGGCCATCACCGCCGTTTATGGCGAGGACGCCGGCGCTTCCTTCCTGGAGCAGTGGCGCGAGCACATCGGCTTCTTTGTGGATTACACTGTGGCCACCGCCGCCGGCGATAGCGCCGGGCAGCAGGCAGCCGCAGACGCGCTGGCGGCCTACACGACTTCGTTCGCGGAGTTTCTGGCCGGGGCGACGGAGCTACCGGCCGAGGCGCTGGAGGCCAATTTGCAAATGCACGTCGCCGGCCTGACGGCGGTCATCGACGCGCAGGCGGCCGGCGATGAGACCGCCTACTACACCGCCCTGCACGAAGCTTACGTCCACATGGCCAGCACGGCTGAGGCCCTCAGCGGCGGCATTGCCGCGCAACAGCCGGATATGTTCGCCGGCGATGGCATGTCCTCGGCCGCCGGGCTGCGCGTGGCCCTCAACAACCTGCTGGGTGAGCATCTCTTCCTGGCCGGCGCGGCCACCGATGAGGCCCTCAACGGCAACACGCCGGGCTTCGAGGCCGCCGCGGCGGCGCTGGACGAGAACTCGGTCGCTCTGGCCGACGCCATCACCTCAGTCTATGGCCAGGAGGCCGGCGACGAGTTCCTGGCGCAGTGGCGCGCCCACATCGGCTTCCTGGTCGACTACACCACGGCCACGGCCGCGGGCGACGAAGCCGGCCAGACGGCGGCGGGCGAGGCCCTGAGCGGCTACATCACCGACTTCGCCGCCTTCCTGGCGGGGGCGACCGGACTGCCGGCCGAAGCCCTGGAAGCGGGGCTGCAAGAGCACGTGGCCGGGCTGACGGCGATCGTGAATGCCCAGGCGGCCGAGGACGCGCCGACGGCCTACAGCGAGGTACGCATGGCCTACCTCCACATGCAGGCGCTGGGCGACGCGCTGTCGGGCGCGATCGCTGGCCAATTCCCGGAGATGTTCCCGATGGAGGGCATGGCAGAGGGCTAGGAAAGCCACCAGCCCTAGCGTCGGGGGATATGGGCCTGTCCAATAGACGGCCTGATTGCCCCGGCTAAGTATTGGAAGAACGGCGCAGCGCCGTTGGTCACAAGCCAACGGCGCTGCGCCGTTCATGGGGAAGTGCGGCCCGCTTAGCGGACGATCTTCAAGTTGAACGACGGCCGCCCCAGCACGCCAAACAGCTGCAACCACAACGGCAACCATAGCTCCAGCCCGCGGGCCGCGGCCAGGCCACCCATGTCGAGGATGTCACTCCAGCCAAAAGTGCGTAGCAGTTCGCTGACCTCCGCCTTGGCCGCGGCGTCATCGCCGGCGACAAAGACGGTGTGATCGCCGCCGGCCAGCTGGCGCGGGTTGACCATCAGCGCGGCCGTCAACGTGTTGAGCGACTTAACCACGCGCGCGTCTGGCAGAGCCTGCTGAATGGCCTCGGCCAGCGACGCGCCGTCATAGGTAAGCACCGACGGCGGCATGCCGCGCGAGAAGTCGAGCGGGTTGGTGATGTCGATTATCACCTTGCCGGCCAGCGACGCGGCCAACGGCAGCAACGTCTCCACCGCGGCCAGCCCATTGAGCGCGTTGACGATCAGTTCGCCGTGGGCGGCCGCCTCGGCAAACGTGCCCAGGCGGGCCGCGCCGTCCACGCTGGCCAGCCACTCGCCCAGGCTGGGGGCGTAGCCCTTCGTTTCGTCCACATTGGCTGGGTCGCGCGTGCCCAGCACTACGTCGTGGCCCAATTCGGCCATCTTGCTCCCCAGGGCTTGGCCCACGGCTCCTGATCCAAGTATACCTACGTTCATAGTCATCACCTCACCACATGAGACAGGTCTGTATTGCAATCATGAGTATATACAGGTCGGTATCGGTGTCAAGGGGACTGCTGCTTTCGACCAGGTAGATCATCTTGTTAATCCCTTTCTCTCTGCATATAATCTTTTTACCTGAGAGAGGCTGGTTTAACATGGTCAATCGGTCGCGCTTGCGGAAGTTCATGCTGGAGTTCTTCAACGACGACGAGTTGGCGGACTTGATTTTCGATTATTTCCCCGACGCGCGGCCGCTCATGGGCGCGGGGATGACTCTCGGCGAAAAGACACGCGCGCTAATCGACTTCGCCGCCAGGCATGACCGCCTCGACCACCTCGTCATCGTCGTCGAGAAGATGCGGACGGATGCTTACTGCCAGTTCTTTGCCACCGACCCCGACCTGCCGCCCGAACCGGTGACCAGCGCGCGCGACCCCAACCGCATTTTCATCAGCTACGCCAATATCGACGCTGAATTCGCCAGCCAGTTGGCGGCCGACCTACGGGCGCAGGGCTACGACATCTGGATCGCCCCCGATAGCATCCTGCCCGGTGAGAAGTGGGTCGCCGCCATCGAGCGCGGCCTGCGCGAGAGCGGCATCTTCCTGCTCGTGCTGACCCCCGAAAGCGTTGACTCCAAATGGGTGTCGCAGGAAACGCAGGTGGCCATCATGTTGGAGAACGAGGGCCAAATGCGCATTTTCCCATTGCGCGTGCGGCGGGCTGATGTGCCGCTCCTGCTCTCGACGCGCCAGCATATCTCCTTCGAGATGGATTATGACCGCGGATTGCGGGCATTGTTGGCCGTCTTGCGGCCCAGCAGCGCCAAGTCCATGCCCGCGCCGCTGCCGGCCCCGCGCCAGCCAATGGCCGAGACGGTTGTCGTCGAGTCAGACGAATATCCCGTGCTCATCATCGACTGGCCCGACCAGCCTCGTCAGGAAGTGCCCCTCAGCCGCATGGTCACCACTGTCGGCCGGGCGGCCGACAACGACCTCGTTCTGGCGCTGCCCATCGTCTCCAGCCACCATCTGCGCCTGGAGACGGTCGATGAGGGCAGCGGCTATCGCGTCAACATCATCGACCTGGGCAGCCGCAATGGCACGTTCGTCGGCGGCCGTCGCCTGTCCCCCAACGCGCCCCAACCGTTGGAGCCGGGCGACGTGGTACACCTGGGCGACCGGGTGGGCCGGTCGATCAGCCTCATCTTGCAGCCCGGCGTCACCCTGGCCGAGGACGCGCCCTTGCCACCGCTGGCCCGGCCGGCGGCTCCCGTGCCGCGGCCGACTCCGGCCGCGCCCCCGGCGGTTGCGGCGCCTTCCGCCAACCAGGACCGTCCGCCGCAGGCCAAGCCGGTGGTCACCGGCTTGCCACCCATGAACGGGGCGCGGATGCCACCGGCTGCGGCGGCCACGCCGGCTGCGGCGGCCACGCCGGCCGCGGCGACCACGCCGGCTGCGGCGACCACGCCGGCTGCGGCGACCACGCCGGCTG
>DAOSMQ010000267.1:0-4274 GCA_035372725.1 Promineifilum sp. (SeqCode) | reverse complement strand
TCGCCCGCGTCCCATTCCGGCAGCCCCGGCCAGACCCAACTATGGAGAAAATCCATGTCTTCTCGAAGTGGTTCTTCCCTTCGCGGCGGCCTGCTGTTGTTCGCGGCCGTCGCCCTCTTTCTGATCACCGCTGGCTTCGCCGCCGGCCGTCTGGCGGCCCAACCGGCGGCCCGGCCGACGGTGCGGGCCACGGTGCTGGAACTGTCCTGCACGGGGATCGACGACGTCAGCGGCACGTATGCCAAGATCGCCGACGTGGGCACGTTCGATGTCCAGGCGGCTGAGTCGCTGGTGGAGCTGCAATTCAACGGCCGCCTCTACGCCGGCAGCACCGACGGCACGGGCCTGCAATTCGAGCTGCGGGTGGACGACGCGGCGACCTCGCTGGGCCGCATCCGCGCCGTGCTGAAGGCCAGCGAGATTGGCAGCGGCGTCGGCCGCAACGCCACCATGAGCGGCTTCTACGAGGGGCTGGCCGCGGGCACGCACACGGTCAGCGTCTGGGCGCGCACGGCCAACGGCAGCGACTCGGACAGCGTCATGTATGACCCCGGCTGCTGGAGCAGCGACGTGGTGAACATCAAGGAGTACTTGCCCTTTGGCGTGGTCTCGCTGCCGGCGATCTTGCGCAACTGAGACAGAAGCGGTTCACGCCCGGACGCCAGGTGTAGAGACGGGTCGGCGACCCGTCTCTACGCCCGGCGACCCGTCTCTACGGTCTGGCGTCGATCTATTTGCGGGGCGGGGCACGGCGGGTTGCAAACCCGCCACTGGCAGACGAAACCGGCTGGAAGCCGGTTGGCGAAAGGGGCCGCTCCGTTTGCGCCGGATTGCTGGCAGGCAGCGGCCTTCTGCTATAATCGGTGCCAGTCGTCGTTGCCATTGACCAACCAGGAGGCTCTATGCTGCGTCTAGAAGGCCCAGAGATCATCGAGCTTAGAGACATCCTCATGCGGGCGCTGTCGCTGCAGGAGTTGGAGGACGTTCTCCTTCGGCTCAATACCTCAGTTAGCAGGATCATCATCGGTCGTAACGAGCCGGAGATCTACCGCGAGGTGGTTGTCCATTTTAACCGGCGCACAATTGTGGATCAGCTGGTAGTAGTGGCTCATACTGTCAATCCGACCGATCCAAACCTCTACCTGTTCATGCAGGGCCATGGTCTGGCGATGGAGTTCCCGGCGGAAGCAACCGACCTGCCGGGCATTGAGGCCATCATTCGTAAGCATCTGGGCACACTGGACGCCCGAACGTGGATCGAGCGAGCAGCGGCGGCCGAAAACCGGGTCTGCCTGATCAGTTACGGCGGCCAGCCGCGTGGGACAGGCTTCCTCGTCGGGCCGGAGGCGGTGCTAACTAATTACCACGTTGTGCGCAATGTCGTCGAGGGCGCCGACCCGGCCGGGCTAGGGTTCCGCTTCGACTTCATGTTCCTGCCTGACGGCGCGCTTGGCGGTGCGGGCGCGCCACTTGGCCCGGTCTTGCCTGACTGGCTCATCGACCATAGCCCGCCATACCCCAGCGATGACCCGCTTATGCATCCCAAGACACCCATAAACCCGCGCACGCCGCCCGATGTGCCGCCGGATCATCTCGACTACGCCCTGCTGCGCGTGGCCGGGCGGCCGGGTGACGCGGTCGTGGGCGCTAAAGCAACCCCGGATGGGCGCGGCCAACCCCGTGGTTGGCTGCAATTACGGGCCACACCGCATGACTTCGCTGCCGCGCACGCCTTGCTCGTCCTGCATCACCCAGATGGGCAGCCGCTGCAGCTGAGCATCGACACCGACAGCTTCGCCGCGGTCAACACCAGCCGGACGCGCATCTATCACCGCAGCAACACCGACTATGGCTCCTCCGGCTCGCCCGTCTTCGATCTAGGGTGGAACCTCGTCGCCCTTCATCAGGGGCGGGGCACTGTTAACGGGGAGCTGCTGAACCGCGCCATTCCGGTATCGGCCATCCACGCGTTGCTGGCGCAGCACGAGAAGTTGGGGGCATTGGGAGGGTAAGGCCAGATGCCGGCGCAGCAACTGCAGCATAACTACGAGGAACTTCTCGACCGGCTCACCAATGACTTCGCGCTCTGGGAACTGGATGATCTTTGCACTAAGCTGGCCATCCCGTCCGGCGATCTCGTACTTGGGCCCACGCAGCACGACCGCGCCGCCAGCCTCCTCCGCCTGATCGACGCCAGCCACCGCCACATCGACCTCTACAGGCAACTGCGCGAAGACCGCCCGGATGACCAGTGGCCGCGCCACTTCCTCCTGCCAACGTCCCAGACCGCGGCCGTCTATATGAACCTGCCGGATGCCGGCCGCCTGCCCGAACTGACCGCGCTGACGGTTCGCAGCGCGCCCTACCTGCTGACGCGCATCGGCCGCGAAGCGGAGTACCGCGCGCTGGTCGCCACACTTCAGGAGACGGTGAGAACTCGCCACGGCCGCACCGTCTGCCTGCTGGGGCATACCGGCTGCGGCCGTCGCGCCCTGATGGCCGACGTCCAGAAGTCGGCCCTTTCGCTTGGCTATCGTCTGGCGACGATTCGCTTTGAGGACATGGAGGAGGCGCAGCCAGCCCACGTGCGCGTCCACTGGGGCGACCTGGCCGGTCGCGCCGCCAGACAGTTCGTCGCCGAGACGTTCCCCCGCACGGCGAAGGAAACCGGCGGTGAATGGGCCGACCTGATGCGGCAACTGGCCGACGAGGGCACGTTTGCCTATGTGGGCCAGAGCAGCGCGGCCGACGACCCGCGGGCGCTCAACAAGCTGATCCGCGCCACCGGCAACCGCGACCCACTGCTTGTCTGCGTGGAAAATCTCGACGCCGCCCAGAACCTGTGGATCGACCTCCTTCATGACCTCGCCTTGCAGGAAATACCGCGCGACCTGCCGGTGGTACTGCTCATTGGCATGGACGCACCGCAGCCCCTGGCCGAACTGCGCGGCCCGCGCCACAGCGAGCGCACGCGCCTGGCGCAGAAGCTCGTTCGCGATGGCGTCGCCGATGCCTTTTTCCTCGGCCCGATCACCGCGGCCGACATCCGCGCCTGGACCGGCCCGGCCGGCGCGGAACTGATCGAGCGGCTGGCGCACTTGAGCGGCTTCGACCCCAAGGTGGTGGAAACGCTGTGGCTGGAGTGGAAGACGCGCGGCGTGGCCGTGCCGGAACCGGGTGGCCGGTGGGTCGTGGCCGCGGGGGCGCGCCAATGGGTGGCCGGCGACATGCGCGACCACGCGCTGGCGCTCCTGTCGGCCGCGCTGGAGGGCTATGAGGACGACATGCCCTATACCGCCGCGCAGGTGGAGCACATCCTCGCCTGCGCGGCGCTGGAAGGGGAGGTCTTCCACGCCGAAGCCGTCGCCCGCGTCCTGGAGTTGGACGCGGACGAACTGATCGACTTCTTCGATACCTACCTGACTGCCGGCGAGCCGGACAATGTTATCGACGAGGCTGAGGACGCGGTTGAAGAGGACGACGAGGAAGACACGGCCGCCGATGGGTGGCCGTCTGAACCGCTGCTGGAGGAAGCCGGCTTCTACAAGATGGCGCTCCAGGTGTACGTCAATGGCCAGCCAACGGCACAGTACCTCCACCTGTATCGCTTCGCCCGGCCCTATCTGCATCTCGTCTGGGAGCGCTATGGCCCTCCGGAGGCGAAGCGCAAGGCATGGCCACTGGCCCTGGCCAACGCCCTGGAGGCGCTCTACGACCCCTTCGCCATGCGCATCGCCGGCAAGCTGATCCGTCTGTTCGCGGCCGCCGGCGCCGACAGTCGCGCGGCGCAATACCACCGCCTGCGCAGCGGCCGCCTGACGTTGGCGCAACTGCGCTGGCACCTCGACGCCCTGCTGGCTGAGCCGACCGAGGACAAGTACGCGCTGTCGCGGCTGTTTGAGGCGGCCATCCCCTTTCTGAATCGCTGGGCCAGGGAGCAGCCGGGCGAGTGGCCGGTGGGACTGGACTACGCGCTGCAGGTGGCCTCCCGGGCGGAAGCGCTGGACGACGAGGAGAACCAGGCCGAAGCGTGGTACTACGCCGCCTGGATGCACTACAACGGCGCGGGCTACGCGGCGGGCGTCGGTCTGGCCCGGAGGGCTCTGGCGATCCAGGAGCGCGTGTGTGGCGAGAACCATCTTGCTACGGCGGCAAGCCTCAGCATTCTGGGCATGCTGCTGCAAGCGCAGAGCGACCTGGCCGGGGCGCGGCCGCTCTTCGAGCGCGCCCTGGCCATCTACGAGCGCGTCCTCGGCCCGGAGCATCCCCAAACC
>DAOSMQ010000266.1:0-4286 GCA_035372725.1 Promineifilum sp. (SeqCode) | reverse complement strand
TCGCTCAATTGGCCGCCGGGTCCGCGCGGGCAACGGTAGGGCCGATATTGTAGCGTCGTGGGCCGGTAGCGGCGAACGCGCCGCGGCGACGACGGTGGCGGTAATCCAGTCCTGACAGCGAACGAAAAACTGGTATAAATTGGGGCTTGACTTAGAGTTAACTCCAGGTGTTACACTCTTCAACGGAGGTTGAGAGATGAAGATTTCGCATGTGAGCGAACAGTGGGGCATCCCAGTGGATACGCTGCGCTACTATGAGCGCATCGGTCTGCTGCCAACTGTCAACCGCAGTGAAAGCGGCATCCGCGATTACAGCGAACTGGACTTGAGGCGGGTTGAGTTTATCAAGTGCATGCGCGGGGCCGGGCTGCCGATAGAGGTGCTGGCCAGGTACATGGATCTGGTGCAGCAGGGCGACAGCACGATTGAAGCCCGCAAGGACATCCTGATCCGCCAACGCGCGCAGCTTGCGGCCCGAATGGCCGAAATGCAGAAAACGCTCGACCTGTTGGACCACAAGATCGAAGTGTATGAGCAGAAGATCTTGGAGAAGGAGCAGGTGATTCATCAACTGCAAATGGACGAGTGGGAAAGCGTACAAGGCATTTGAAATAGGAGAACACGAGACATGGCACTACCAACACGCACACTGGGTCAGAGCGGCCTGGAGGTTTCGGCGCTGGGGCTGGGCTGCATGCGCATGAGCTTCGGCGACACGCCCACGGACAAAGACGAGATGATCACCTTTCTCCACCAGGCGGTGGAGCGGGGCGTCACCTTCTTTGACACGGCCGAAGTCTATGGCCCCTTCACCAACGAGGAACTGCTGGGCGAAGCGCTGTCGCCGTTTAAGGACCAGGTGGTCATCGCCACCAAGTTCGGCTTCAAACATGGCGAGAACGGGCCAAGCCCCCGCACCGGTGTGGATAGCCGCCCCGAACAAATCCGGCGCGTGGCCGAGGCATCACTCCGGCGGCTGCGCGTCGAGGCCATTGACCTCTTCTACCAGCACCGGCCCGATCCCGATGTGCCCATGGAAGACGTGGCCGGAGCAGTGAAGGAACTGATCCAGGCGGGTAAGGTCAAGCACTTCGGACTGTCCGAATCCAACGCCGACCAGATTCGCCGCGCCCACGCGGTGCAACCCGTCACCGCTCTGCAGAGCGAGTACTCGATCTGGTGGACGGAGATCGAACCCGAAATCCTACCCACGGTAGAGGAACTGGGCATCGGCCTGGTGCCCTATAGCCCGCTCGGCCGCGGCTACCTGACCGGCAAGGTGGACGAGAGCACCACTTTCGACAGCACCGACATTCGCAACCGCAACCCCCGCTTCACCCAGGAAGCGATCAGGGCCAACCGGGCCGTGGTCGAGTTGCTGGAGCGGATCGGCGCGCAGCACAACGCCACGCCGGCCCAGATCGCCCTGGCCTGGCTGCTGGCCCAGAAGCCGTGGGTCGTGCCCATTCCGGGAACCCGCAGCCTCCGCCGGCTGGACGAGAACCTCGGCGCGCTGGACGTTCACTTGACGGCCAACGATCTTAGCGACATCAAAGAGGCCATGTCCCACATCACCGTCGTCGGCCATCGTTATTAGAGAGGTGCGAGAATGGAAATCAAGAAGAATGGTACACAAACGTCCGGCAAAGGGCCGGCGGAGTGGTTCACCGGCGCGGTGCGCATCGACCCCCTCCACAATGCGCCGGCGCCGGCGCGGGTGGGCTGCGCCGCGGTGACGTTCGAGCCGGGCGCGCGGACGGCATGGCACAGCCACCCGCTGGGCCAGACGCTGGTGGTGATTGCCGGCTGCGGCCGGGCGCAGCGCTGGGGTGGGCCGGTCGAGGAGATCAAGCCGGGCGATGTGGTCTGGATTGCGCCAGGCGAGAAGCACTGGCACGGGGCCGCGCCGGCGACGGGCATGACCCATATCGCCATTCAGGAGTCCCTGGACGGAGGGACGGCGCAGTGGATGGAACATGTCAGCGACGAACAGTACCTCGGCCAGGCGGCCTAGGCGGGAGCCGAACGAGATGGCCATTGCCTCCACTCAGGGCCTGACCGCCATCGCGACAGCAACTGTCGCGACGGCAACTGTCGCGACGGCAACTGTCGCGACGGCAACTGTCGCGACGGCAACTGTCGCGACAGCAACTGTCGCGACGGCAACCGTCGCGACGGCAACCGTCGCGACGGCCACCGGCCGCGTGGCCGGTGGGATCGATGCCCGGTCGGGCGTCTACGCCTTCAAGGGCGTGCCCTTTGCCGCGCCGCCGGTCGGCGAGCGCCGCTGGCGGCCGCCGCAACCGCCGCCGCCGTGGGCGGGTGTGCGTCCGGCCGATCGCTTTGGCCCGCGGCCGATGCAGTTGCCCGCGTTTGGCGACATGAACTTCCGCTGTGGCGAGATGAGCGAAGATTGCCTCACTCTCAACGTCTGGACGCCCGACCCGTCCCCGGCGGCGCGGCTGCCCGTGCTGGTCTACTTCTACGGCGGCGGCTTCATCGCCGGTGACGGTTCCGAGCCGCGCTACGACGGCGGCCGGCTGGCCGGGCGCGGGCTGGTGGTCGTGACGGTCAACTACCGGCTGAATGTGTTCGGCTTTCTGGCCCATCCCGAACTGAGCGCCGAATCCCCCCACGGCCGCTCCGGCAACCAGGGCTTTCTGGACCAGCGCGCGGCGCTGGGCTGGGTGCGCGACAATATCGCCGCCTTTGGCGGCGACCCCGGCCGCGTGACCATCGCCGGCGAGTCGGCCGGGTCTATCTCGGCCAACGCCCACATGGTCTCGCCACTATCGGCCGGGCTGTTCGCGGCGGTCATTGGCGCCAGCGGCGGGTTGCGTTCGCTGCCGCCGCTGGCACCGGAGGCCGCCGAACAGGTCGGGCTGGCTTTCGGGCAACGGATCGACGCGCCGTCGCTGGCGGCGCTGCGGGCCGCGCCCGCCGATAGGCTGTTGGCGGCCACCAGAGGGCTGGCCGCCCACGACTTCCGGGGTGTGGTCGACGGCCACTTCTTTCCCGCCGAGCCGCTGGCCGCCGCAACTGGCTGGCCGGCCGCCCGCGTGCCGCTCATGATCGGCTGGAACTCGGCCGAGATGGACTACCGCGTGTTGCTGGGCAACCGCGAGCCTACGCCGCGCCACTACGCCGCGGCCGTGCGCGCCCTGTATGGCGAGCAGGCCGGCGAAGCCCTGCGGCTCTACCCCGGCGTGACGACCGCGCAGGTGCGGCAGTCGGCCACGGATCTGGCCAGCGACCGGTTTATCGTCTACAGCGCCTGGAAGTGGGCCGACGACCAGCGCGCCGCCGGCGCGCCGCTGTTTCGCTATCTGTATGCCCACCCGCGACCGCCGATGGCGCCGGACATGGCCGGGGCGGTGCCGGGGCTGGCCGGTGGAGTAATTGACGCGGCGCAGGCGAACGCCGCCATCGCCCTGCCACCGCCGGCCGAGGGCGCGGTGCATTCGGCCGACATCGAGTACGCGCTGGGCAACCTGGACACCAACCACGTCTATGCCTGGACGGCCGCAGATGAGCAGGTGTCGGCGCTGATGCAGGGCTACTATGCCAACTTCATCATGACCGGCGACCCCAACGGGCCGGGGCTGCCCGTCTGGCCGCGCGCCGACGGGAGGCCGGAGATGCAGTATATGGTCTGGGACGTAGCCCCGCGGGTGGAAGTAGACCGGCAGCGCGAACGCTATCAGTTTCTCGACCGGTTCTACCGGTCATGAGAAGACTTTCTGGAAGCACAGGCAGGTCATTGTTGGCCAAGCGATGACAATAAGGAGATCGATCATGCACATTGGACTGCAAATCCCCTCTTTCAAGTATCCCGGCGGCACGGCGGCCATCCGGCCCAAGCTGAAGGAGATCGTCACGACGGCCGAAGAGGCCGGGTTCTACAGCCTCTGGGTGATGGATCACTTCTATCAAATCAAGGGGTTGTTCGGCGAAGCCTATACCGACCCGATGCTGGAGGCCTATACGACACTCGGCTATTTCGCCGGGCTGACCGAAAAGGTCTATCTCGGCGTGCTGGTGACGGGTGTCATCTATCGCCATCCGTCGGTGCTGCTGAAGATGGTCAACACGCTGGATATTCTGGCCGGCGGTCGCACCTACCTTGGCATTGGCGCGGCCTGGTATGAGAACGAGGCCAGAGGCTATGGCATCCCCTACCCCTCCACCTCAGTGCGCTTTGAGCAACTGGAGGATAATCTCCAGCTGGCCAAGGCGCTCTGGCAGAGTGACGAGACGGCCTTTCAGGGCAAGCACTTCTCCGCGCC
>DAOSMQ010000265.1:0-4287 GCA_035372725.1 Promineifilum sp. (SeqCode) | reverse complement strand
AGCAAAGGGCACAGCGTGGAGAATGTCGGCCGCCTCGGCCTCGGCGCGTTTGCGATTCAGGTCCACCATCACCAGCTCGCGCCCGACGCCATTCATCACCATCGCATAGGCGGCCGTTGAGCCAACAAAGCCGCAGCCCACAACTCCAATCTTCATCCGTTGCTCCTGTGTAGACGCCCCACATTGCCTCGACGGGGAAACTGAGTAGACTTGACTTGTCTGTGGGAGATTCTAACCGAACATGAACATCGCACCAACGAATAGCGCCAACGTCCGCCGGCGGTCATCTGTGAACGACCGGCGCAAAGAGCGGCCAGGCGGCAAGTCCAGGGCCATGATTGGCCTGCCAGCGGTCGTCAGGCCGTTTCGTGGCTCCCACGCGCGAGACAGCCTTACCGTAGCGCCTTGCTCCCATAGCGCCGGGCGCTTTCTTTAGAGAATGTGCCCGAAGCAAAGTCTGCTTCGTCGGGTGCGGGCACATACCCCGATGCGACACCACGTCCTTCTCTTCTTGCTGGCGACCTTGCTGCTGCTGCCCGCCTGCGCGCCGGCAAGCGGCGCGCCCGCGCCCACGCCACCGGCCGGCACACCCGCGCCCGACGGCCCGGCCACGCGCCCGGCCCCCGTTGTCGCCCAGAACAGCGGCCCCACGCCCGCCCCGGCCACCCTGACCGCCGTCACCGCGCTGCCCCTGACGCCGGCCGCGCCCGCGGCCACGGCCGCCCCCTCAGCTACGCCCTCGCCCACCCCGGAGCCATCGCCCACGCCGCTCGGCCCACAGACGATCAACGGCCTGCCCCTCAGCGCCATCGCCCCCTTGCCGCCCGAAGTCGTCGCCAACGTCCGCGCCATCTACGCCACTGGACAGAAACTCGGCCGCGACCCCAACGCCTTCTCCAAGCTGGGCGACAGCACCCTGCTGAACCCCCACTTCCTCGGCCCCTTCGACAGCGGCGACTATAACCTGGGCGACTTCGGCCACCTCCAGCCGACCATCGACCGCTTCGCCGGCTCCTTCGAGCGCCACGGCGTCGCCGCCCGCCACGGCCTGCACTCCTGGACGGTCTTCGACCCCATGTGGGCCGATCCCGACTGGTGCGAGGCCAATGAGGATGTGCTGGCCTGCGAAATCCGCCTGCAAAACCCCAGCTTCATTTTCATTCGCCTGGGTTCCAACGACGCCGGCTCGCCCAGCGGCTTCCGCTTCAACGTCAAGAAGGTCATCGAGTTCGCCATTGCCAACGGGGTTGTGCCCATCATCGGCACGAAGGCCGACCGTTTCGAGGGCAGCAACGAGAACAACGATATCCTGCGCGCCCTGGCCGGCGAGTACCACGTGCCCCTGTGGGACTTCGACCGCCTAGCCGATACCCTGCCCGGCCGCGGCCTGGACACCGACGGCGTCCACCTCATCATCGACGATCTGCCCCACGACTACACCGACCCGGCCGCCTTCCAGCGCGGCCACGCCATGCAGGACCTTTCGGCGCTGATTGTGCTCGACCAGCTCAGGCGGGCGTTGGAACCTTGAGGAAGTAGGTCACCATCTGGCCCTTGCCCTTGATGTAGGCCGGCGGTTGGGCTTCAAACTCGAAGCAGTCGGCCAGGCAGTCGCGTACTGCTTCGGTGACCTGAATGACACCCGCTTGCCCATGCGCCTCCATGCGACTGGCGGTGTTGACCACGTCGCCCCAGAGGTCATAGATGAACTTCTCGCGGCCGATGACCCCCGCCACCACCGGCCCGGTGTTGATGCCGATGCGCAGGCGCACGGGCTGGCCATTCCACGCCGGCCGCCGCCGCACAGCCGCCAGCATCTCCACGGCGAAGGCGGCCACGGCCTCGCAGTGGTCGGGCCGCGGCGTTGGCACCCCACCGACGATCATGTAGGCGTCGCCGATGGTCTTGATCTTCTCCAGTCCATGACGCGCGGCCAGTTCGTCGAAGTCGCTGAAGAGGTCGTTGAGGAAGTTGACGACGACGACCGGATCGGCCGTGGCGCTCAGGGGGGTGAAGCCGACGATATCGGCGAAGAGCACGGTCACGGCGTCATAAGCCTGGGCAATCGCGCCGGGGTTGCGCTTCAGCTGCGCGGCGATGGGCGCGGGCAGGATGTTGAGCAGCAGATCGTCGGCGCGGCGGCGGGCGGCGTTTAGCTCTTGCAAGATGTAGACGCCCCAAAGAAAGAGCATGACCGTCGCCGTGACGGTGACAAAGCCATTGTAGAGGATGAGCAGCCAGTGGGGCGCCTGCGCCGCCGGGGCCAGTTGCGCTTCGGCGGCCAGGGCCACACCCAGACTGGCCAGGGCCACAGCCAGCACCAGCAAGCTCAGCCCCCGGTAGCTCCCGCTCAGATAGGCCGCCAGCGGCAGGATGATGACCCACAGCAGATACCACAGGCCGCTGTCGAAGCCGCCAGTCACCAGGTGGGCCAGCAGGTTGGCGAAGATGCCGGCAATCGACATCGTTGTGCCAAAGACGAGGGCATAGCGGGGCAGCCGCAGCGCGCCAATGACCACCAGGAGACATAGCATGGAGTAGGCCAGGTAGATGAACGCCACCGGCCGCCAGCCGATCGCGTAGAAAATGGCCGCCCAACTTGAGGCCAGCACAACCGTCGAACCGGCCGGGATGAAGGAGAAAGCCTTTTGCCGCCGCGTAAACTCGTCGTCATCCGGCTGCGCGATCCGGTCTTCCAGCCAGGTGATGAGTTGCATATTCGCCAATGCCTCCCTGCCAGGCCGCCCTGACGGCATCCCGCCAGGCGACATGACAGCCGCACGCCAACCGCTCGCCTAACGTTCCGACAGTATCACGTTGCCGGGCGAATGGCCAGCGCCAACCCACAGCCGGACAACTGCTCAACCGCCACAGCGAGCCCGGCCGCGGCCAGCGCCGGCCCGTCCTCGCTCATGATCCATGCGTTAACCTCTTTGTCACCTGCTTTTCTAACGAACGCCCAACAGCCGCGCAAACACGCCCACAGCCCCGCCCACATCCGGCATCAGGAACCACACCCAGCCCAGCATCACGTAGACGAACGTCAGCGCCCAGCCGGCCGCGGCCCATGCCCGCCGCGGCCACGGCCGCCCCTGCACGCCGCGATACCAGCGCCGCGTCCGGTCGCTCCACTGCTTGTGGACGAATAGCCCCACGGCATGCCAGACGCCCCAGATCAGGAACGTCCAGCTAATGCCATGCCACAGGCCAATGACGATCATGGTCGCCAGATGGCCGAGCAGGACGATGACGGCTGTTGGCAGCCGGCGCTGGCCGCGCAGCAGGCGGCGCGATAGCGGCGTGAAGACGTAGAAGCGCGCCCAGTTGCTGAGGGTGATGTGCCAGCTCTGCCAGAAGGCGGTCAGGCTGGTGCGCGTATAGGGCCGGTCGAAGTTCTCCGGCAGGCGGATGCCGAAGAGAATGCCCAGGCCGATGGCGATGTCGGTGTAGCCGCCGAAGTCGAGATAGAGGCGCAGGCCATAGCCCAGCAGCAGCGCCCACAGCGCCGCCGGGCTGGTCGTCTGCCCGGCCAGCGCCGGCGTCAGCGACAGCCCGCCCGCCAGCAAGTCGGCCAGGACGAACTTCTTCAGCAGCCCCTCGCCGATGCGCCACAGGCCCAGCCCCCAACGGGCCGCGTCCAGCCCGCGCAGCCCCGGCAGGGCGGTGTAGTCGCCGGCAAAGCGTTCGGCCCGGTCAATCGGCCCGGCGACCAGGGCCGGGGCGAAGAGGACGTAGCTCAGATAGGCGCGCAGTGACAGGTCGGGCAGGATGCCAGCTTGCCGGTCGCGCAGGGTGTGGATCAGGCGAAAGGCGACGTAGGAGAAGCCTAGCCAGGCCAGGTCGGCCGGCGCGGCCAGGGCCACGTCCTGCCCCGTCCAGCCGCGCCACGCCCCGGCCAGCGCCGTCGTTGCCGGCGGCCACTTCAGGGCCACGAAGAGGGCCACGACGGCAACGATGGCTCCGGTCAGCACGGCGCGTTGCGGCAGGCGGCGAGCAACAAGGGCCAACGCCGCGAACAGCAGCCCCACTTCGACCATTGTCAGGTTGACGAAGAGAAACGACGGCGGCCGCGAGGCCGTCAGGCGGAAGTCGCCCGTGTAGCGGAAGAGCGTCAGCAGCAGGATCGTTCCGGCCACGACGACCAGCGTCAGCCAGTCGTCCCGCACGTAGACGCGCGTCGCCGGCGGTTCGCCGCTGGCCGGATAGGCGGCGGACGGCGAGACGGGCCGCAGGAACGCGCGTTGCCCCGGCCGCGACAGCCACCAGCCGGCCACGGCCAGGGCCACC
>DAOSMQ010000264.1:0-4293 GCA_035372725.1 Promineifilum sp. (SeqCode) | reverse complement strand
CCGGCCAGAGCCGCCCGGCGACGCTTACGGCCTGGAATCGCTGCTCTACGACCTAGCCGACCGGCGCGTGGTGCTACTGATGGAAGAGTTTGACCAGTTGCGCGCGGCCGACTTCGGGGCCGACTTCATGACCGAGTTGCGCGCCCTGGCCAGCGTCTGGGACTACGAGCTGGGCTTTGTCACCGCCTCCTACTGGGACCTCTTCCGGCTGGGCAACTTCGTTGGCCTGCCGGTCACGTCGCCGTTCTACAACATCTTCCATCCCACAGCGATCTACCTGTCCGGCCTCAGCCCGGCGGAGTTGGACGAGTTGGTGCGCGTGCCGGCGCGGCGCGTGGGCATCGTCGCTGAGGACGAGGACGTGGCCTACGTGCGCCGCATTGCCGGCTCGCTGCCCTTCTTCGTGCAGGCCACGGCGACCATCTGGCTGGCCGACAAGCTCGACAACCACCGCGGTGGCGAGCGCGACGTGACGGCGCGGCTGGTGTCGGAGATGGGGCCGTATTTCGAGCAGTGGTGGCGCAACTTCAGCGACGTGGAGCGCGACACGCTGGCGACCATTGCCGCGGAGAAGCCGGTCGAGCGCCTGCCCTACAGCGAGACGGAGGTTGCCGCGGCCGTCCTGCGCCTGCGGCACTATGGCATTCTGGCGGCGACGGGCGGGCTGTGGATCGATGGGCTACTGTTCCAGAGCTGGCTGCGGGAGATGGTCGCCGCGGCCCCGGCCGCGCCCGGGCCACACCGGCGCGTCTAGCCGGCTGTCCGGCCGCGCCAGTGCCACCAGACCATCACCATTGCCAGCGTATCCAGCTGGCAGTATTGCAGCAACAGCCGGCGCCATTGCCCTGCTTCCAGCGTGGCCCCGGCGGCGGCGCGCTCCATCATGCTGAAGTAGGCCAGCATCGCCCCTGTGCCCTCAGAGACCGACACCGACCGCTTGCCCACCAGCAGAGGCGGTAGCGCGGCGTAGGGGCTGGCCCAGCCGTCGTCCGTCGCCTGGGCGTATTGCGGCAGCCGGGCGCGCACGGCGGCGTCGCTTTGCCAGACAGCATCGGCCACTTGCTTGAGCGACGTGCTGCCGCCCATGCGCGGGTGGATGTAGTGCCGGAGCGTCAACTGGCACATGTCTACCAGACGGTCGTCCGCCAGCGTGCGCCCCAGCCAGGCATAGACCTCCGTGTCCGTCTCGCCCCGCTCGTCCATCTGGCGCTGGATGGTTTTCAGCACCGTCTTCTCGTGGCTGCCCCAGACGAGAATTGCGCCCTCGTCGCCCAGTTGCCGGCGTAGAGACGCGGCGAAGGCGCTGTTGGGATAGGTGTCGGTCGGTTGGAGCCACTCGCTGTGGCGCGGCGGCGCGTCGGGCGCGGTCACGGTCTGGCAGGCCCACTGGTAGGCGATGACCTCGAACGGCCGCATACCCCGGTAGCGCGGTACGGCTGGCGTGCAGGTCTCAAAGTCGAGGAAGTAGTGGGGGTAGGGCAGTGCCGCCAGCAGCGCGGCCAGCTCTTCGGCCTGCCACTCCCGGTTCTGTCGCGCGGCGGCGATCTGCCGGCGCTGGCGTTGGGCCACTTCGCCCAGCGCGCCATCGCTCCGGACGAGGCGTTGCTCCGGGATGTCGAACAGGCTAACCCGACCGGCGGCGATGAGTTCGTTGGCCAGCGGCTTCTGTCGCCCGCTCAGGTTGGAGATATGGTAGAGGTCGAGGATGTGGGGTTGCGCGTCGCCCAACGCGCCCCAGCACTCGTGGAAGCCGCGCTGGTCGCCCTCAGAGACGCGGTATTCGCACTGGCGGCAACCGACCGCGAGTGTGCCCGGCCGCCGGCGCAGCGCGGGCAGCAGATCGGCCACGTACCCCTCAGCCGCCTGGCGCACGGCCGGCAGCACGCGGCTGACCTCCTGGCTGACATCGACGCGCGTTAGAAAGAGGCCGCGGTGCAGTTCACGGGCGTCACCGTTGTAGTCGGCCGCGGGGCGCTGTCCGGCGTCCAGATAGCCCGCCACTGAGCGCAGCGTGAAACGGTGGTGCAGTCCGTCGATGGAGCAGGGCCGGCTGGTGTCGGGCATCAGCAGGTAGGGCACAATGTCCATATCGGGGAACACGTCTTGCAGGATGCTGACCTGGAAGGCAGCGTCCTCGATATAAGGCCGCCACGCTGCCTTCAGGCCGTCGGGCGAGCGTGGCGAATAGAACAGGTTTCGTTGACCGGCGGCCAGTTGGGCGTCGTTGGCCTGGCGGTCGAAGCCGCAGGACTTGATCTCGATCAGTTCCAGCGTCCGCCCGCGTTTGAGCAGGATGTCTGCGCGAGCCATGCGCGCGCCACTGACAAAAGTGGCCTCGAACAGCGTCGTCGGGTCGGCCGCCAGCGCGGTCATCGTGTCCCAGACGGCTGACTCCACGTCGTCGCGGTAGCCCACCCAACGGCCATCGGGGAAGAGCGCGCGGGCCAGCGCCTCAATGAGATAGCCGCCTTCGGCCAATGCTTGTAAGTACTCGTCGCCATCTTCGCGCGTCGGGTAGCCGAGCTTGCGATAGTAGAGCTTGGTTGGGCAGGTTTGGGCGACTTTGAAATCGGACTTAGTGAGGTAACGGTTGGGCATGATGCGTTCTATAGGCAGGCTGTCACGTAGCGGTCAGGCGGAGGCCAGGGCCGGCGGGGCGGCCGGTCGAAGGAGGCGGGCGGCGCCGGCAGCATTGGCCAGCAGCCCGGCGGCCAACATGACCCAGGCGATATTCTCCAGCCGGGCGTGGAAGAAGATCATGGCCGCCAGCTGGCCGGCGACGATGAGCACCAGGATGAGCATGTAAGAGCGTCGCTCCAGCGATAGGGCGTAGTTGAGCCAGATATTGACCCCGGCATAGAGCGTCGTCGCCAGGCCAACCAGCGCCAGCAGCCGGCCGGGGTCGGCGTAGGCCGCGCCGAAGACCAGGGCAACGATGCGCCCCGGCCAGAGCGCGTAGAGCACCGTCAGCAGCAGGCCGGGCAGCAGCGTTGCCGCCAGAGCCAGCAGCAGCACCGGCCGCGGGTCGCGCCCGGCGGCGTGCCGCTGCGTGGCCTTGGGAAAGAGCACCAAACCGATACCCAGGGGGATGAACAGATTCATCTTGCCCAGCGTGACGACGGGCGCGTAGGCCTCGGCGGCTACGTCGCCAAAGAAGCGGCGCACGACGATGGCATCGGCGTTGGCCATAATGGCAAAGGCCAGCAGACCGAGGAGCGTGTAGGCTGAGTAGCGCCAGCTAATGGCCGTCGGCGGCCCAGCGGGGTGCGAGGCGCGGAAGTAGGGCCGCAGCAGCGCCAGAGCCAGCACCAGAGCGACGCTGCTGGCCAGCGGCAGGGCCACGACGGCCCCGGCTGCCCGCGCCCCCAACCACAGCAGCCCAACAGCAAAGACCAGCCGCAGCAGCGATTGCAGCATCTGCACCGCGCCCAGACCGAAGAAGTGCTGCGTGCCCTGCAATGCGCCGTCCGTCACCGGCCGCAGGAAGAGCAGTAAGAGCGCCAGGCTGGCCGCCCAGAGGGGCCAGGGCGTCGGGATGTGGAGGAAGCGGGCCAGCAAGGGGCTGAGGCCGGCCAGCAGGGCCGTGGCCGCCACGCCCCAGCGCCAGGCCCAGCGCCAGCTGCGGCCGAGGACGCTGCCCACCCGCGCTGTGGCCTCGTCGCCGACGGTGGCCGCAGCGGTATAGTAGGCGACGACGTTGCGGATGACGTTAGTGACCTGGACCATGACTTGCAGCAGGGCGGTGACGGTGACGAAGATGAAGAACTCCGTTGGGGCCAGTTGCCGCCCGGCGACGATATTGACCAGATAGTCGAAACCGCCAGCGACGACCATCGCCGCGGCCATGAAGCCGCCCTGAATGGCCGGCCGGTCGCCGGCGGTTCGCAGGCGCAGCGTCAATGCCCCCATTGCGGTCAGAGCCAGGCCTCCTTGGTGGCCGCGAAGTAGCAATGGGCGCTGTACTGCCGGCCGAAGCGCTGCAACTGCTCCTCGACGGCCACGGCCGCCGGAGTCAGCTTCTCCATTGCCGGGAACAGGTCGGGCAGCACTTCCCATAGCCAGAAGAGGAGGCTGTATTGCCCCGCCCGCGACACACGAAAGCCGGCGTCGCTGAGCATCATGGCCAGCCCGGCGAAGGTGAACAGCGCGTTGATCTCATCGCCGCGCCACTTGGGGTAGAGCCGCCGGCCCCAGTGGATGATGGGGTTGTCCTCGACCGTCTCGATGAGAAAGAGGACACCGCCCGGCCGCAACACGCGCCGCATTTCAGCCAGCGCGACATCCTTGTGGGTC
>DAOSMQ010000263.1:0-4302 GCA_035372725.1 Promineifilum sp. (SeqCode) | reverse complement strand
TCCCCTGGGCCACGACGCGGCCGCCGTCGAGGACGAGGATGTTGTCGGCGCGGCGCAGCGCCGGGCGGCGGTGGCTGACGACCAGGCACGTCGGCCGCGCCGCGCCGGCCGTGCGCTCCTCCGGAGCGCCCACCAACCGCTCCCACAGCAGCGCCTCCGTCTCCACGTCCAGGGCGCTGCTCAGGTCGTCGAAGACCAGCAGTTCGGCGTCGCGCGCCAGCATCCGCGCCGCGGCCGCCCGCTGCACCTGCCCACCCGACAGCCGCACGCCGCGCGGCCCGACGACCGTATCCAGCCCGGCCTCCAGCGCGGCGATGTCGGGTTCCATCACCGCCGTGTGGAGCGCGTCGGCCAGCCGCCCGTCGTCGGGCAGGCCCAGGAGGATGTTGTCGCGCAGCGGTTGGCTGAACAGGCGCGGCACTTGCGGTGTGTAGGCCGAGCGCGGCGGCGTGAAGTGGGCCGCCGGGTCGGCCACCGCCGCGCCGTTCCAGCGCACCTCGCCCCCGCCCGGCGGCAGCAGCCCCAGCAGCGCCCGCAGCAACGTCGTCTTGCCGCTGCCAATGCGGCCGGTGATCACTGTAAACGATCCGCGGGGAAGAGTGAAGGTGACGTTGTGGATGCCGCCTCTTTCTCGCCGGGGAGCAGGAGAGCGGGGGAGCAGGGGAGATGGGCCATCGGATTGCCGACCGTTGCTTGCCGGCTCTTCCAACTGATCACTGACCACTGACCACTGACCACTCTCTTCCACTCCGCCCGGCTCCCCAGCTCCCCGGCTCCCCGACGCGGGATGAAGATAGCTCAGCCCAACAACCTCCAGCCGCTCCAGCCGGTCGGCGGCCGTCCTGGCTGGCAGGGCCACGGCCGGCGCGCCGCCCTTGTCATAGAGGGGCCGCCGGGCGACGATACTCGCCGGCGGCGCGTCGGGGTGCATCTCCTGCAAGCGGTCGAGCACCACCCGTTTCTGGGCGGTTTCCGAGATGAAGCTGCCCATGTCGGCCGGGAAGTGGACGGCAATGGTCAGGTAGCTGACGAACAGGGCGAAGTCGCCCACGCTCATGGTTCCGGAGCGGATGGCATTGCCGGCCAGCAGGACAACCACGGCGATGGCGATGTCGCCCATGCTCTGCCCGGCGGAGAAAGACAGCGTCAGGAAGGTGTTCTGGCGCACGCCGGCTCGGCGCCGCGCCTCGCTAAGCGTGTCGAAGTAGCGCAGCGCCCCGGCTTCGGCGCCGGCGACCTTGACCGCCTGCACGCCGCTGAGAATCTCGCCCAGGAAGGCGGTGACGCGGCTTGACGCGACGCGTGTCGCCCGGTCATAGACCAGGAAGCGCCGCCAGGCGATGCGATTGATGAACAGCACCGCCAGCAGCGGCAGCAGGGCGACGGCGGTGATGCCCGGGTTGATGCGGGCCATGATGATCACGGCGAACAGGAAGAAGATGGCTTGGCCGACCTCTTGCGGCAGCCAGGTGGGGAAGTCGGCGAAGTCGCCCACGTCGCGGTCTAGCCGGTGGATAGCGTCACCCGGCTCCACCGGCATCGGCCGCGCCGCCGGCTTGGCCAGGATGTTGGCCATGAAGTTGGCGTGCATCAGGACGCCGTTGGCGGTGCGCACGACCCAACCGGCCCACTCGTAGCCAATGCCGGCGACCGTCCGCGCCAGGTGGACGCCCACGAACAACGCCAACAGCGTGCTGATGCCGAGCGTCGCCGGGGCCGAGCCGGTCAGCTCGTCGAAAAAGCGCCGGCTGATCAGCCCCGGGAGCAACTCCAGGAGGAAGAAGGCGAGGCCGAAGATCAGGTTGGCGGCGAAAGGCCACGGCCGGAAGCGGATCAGCGCCCACGTGCCTTTCCAGACGGATAGCTTATCCACAGATTGGACAGATTTGTCTCTTCTCTGCATGGCGTGTCTCTTGTTTTCGTTAGAAGAGCTCACGCAAAGGACGCTAAGGGAGTAAAGGGCGCAAAAAAGAACTCTTCTTAGCGCTCTTGGCTCCCTTGGCGTTCTTTGCGTGAGCTGTTTTTCATCAGGCCAGCACTTCCTCCAATCCGGTTTGAAGCAACTGGGTAAAGCGAGAGCCGGGGTCGGCGGCCAGGGCCACGCGCGGGCCGTGCTCCACGACGCGACCATTGTCCAGAATCAGGATGTCGTCGGCCCGGTTGACGGTGCGCAGGCGGTGGGCGATGATGATGCCAGTGCGCCCGGCCAATAGCCGGTCGATGGCCCGCTCCAGCAGTTGCTCCGTGGCCGGGTCGAGCCGCGACGAGGCCTCGTCGAGCACCACCAGGCGCGGGTCGCGCAGGAAGACGCGCGCGAAGGCCAGCAGTTGCGCCTCCCCGGCCGACAGGCCCTTGCCGCCGCTCTCCAGCACCGTGTCCAGCCCGGCCGGCAGGCCGCGCAGCCACGGGCCGAGGCCCAACGTCTCCAGCGTAGCGATGATGGTCGCGTCGTCGAAGGCCGGGTCGTCGTGGCCGAAGAGAGTCAGGTTGTCGCGCACGCTGGCGGCGAAGAGCTGCACGTCCTGCGTCACCAGGCCGACGTGCCGGTGCAGTTCGCCCAGGGCCACGGCGCGCAGGTCGATACCGTCCAGGGTGATGGCCCCGGCGTCGACGTCGTAGAGTCGAAAGAGCAGCCGCGTCAGCGTCGTTTTGCCGCTGCCGGTGCGCCCCAGCACGCCCAGGACGCGGCCGGGGGCCAGGTCGAAGGTGACGTCTTGCAGGACGGGATCATGGTTGGCGGCGGCTGGTTCGGCGATAGCCGTCGCCGGCGACCTGTCCTTGTAGGCGAAGGCGACGCCGGCAAAAGCCACCGCCGGCGGCGCGGCGGGCAGAGCCGTCGCCGCCCTGGGGTCGTTCACCTCCGGCCGCAGGACGAGGAACTCGCGCGTGCGGTTGACGCTGGCCAGGGCGCGCTGGATGTTAGCCAGTTCCCGCTGCACCGTGTCGATGGGCGACTCCAGCAGGCCGACGTAGAACATCAGCAGGAAGACCGTGCCGATGGTCATCGTTCCAGCGCGGAAGGCCAGCGCGCTCAGGCCCATCGTCGCCGCCAGGGCCAGCGCGTAGAGAAAACGACTCGTCGCGCTGACGACGTTGCTGAGTGTGTGGGTGCGCGCAAGTAGGCCGGCCTGGGTGTTGAGCAGCGGGAAAAGGCGCGCCATCACGTAGCTGCCGCCGCCGTTGGGCACAACATCTTCCGTGCCGGTCATATATTCCTCCAGGAAGCCCAGCAGCGCCGCCGAGGCCTGGCTGATGCGGCCGAACAGGGTCACCATGCGCGCCTGGATCGTCCGGAAGATCAGCAGCACGACCAGCGCATAGGCCAGCCCGACCAGCCCCACGCGCCAATCCTCGCGGAAGAGCAGCACCAGGATGCCGGCCACCAGCAGGCCGTTGCCCAGCAGGTTGACAATGATCTCCGAGAAATACTCGGCCAGCTCGCCGACGTCACCGTCGATGCGCTCGATGAGTTCGCCGGGCGTGCGCAGCTTGTGAAAGCCCATGTCCAGGCGCAGGACGTGGGCGGTCAGGTCGCCGCGCAGGGCGTTGGTCGTCGCCCAGCCCAGGTCTTCGGTCAGGTAGACCGTAACCATGTAGATGCTCTTCTGGACCAGGACGGCGACGAAGAAGAGCGCGGCCACGGCATAGAGGCTGGTTGGCAGGAAGCCGCCGGCCGGCACAAGACTGCCGGCGGCCACGTCTACGAAGCGGCGCAGCAGTTGCGGGGCGATCAGTTGCAAGGCAATGGAGCCGCCCAGCAGCAAGAACAGCAGGGCTACGCGCCCGCGGTGGGGCCGCAGGTAGTGGCGCAGCATCGGTAGCGGTTGGTTTGGAAGCGCTTCATCCATAGTGACAGACCACAACAAACAGACAGAGCACGGCGAGAGCGGTGGCGAATCGGCCGGCAACGGCGGCCGGCAACGACGGCCGTCATTGGCCGGCAACCCGGCGGGGACGAACGGCTGACGACACGCCGGACTTCCCGCGGGAAGAGGGCGCGGCGGGCAGAGCCGCGGGAGACCGCGGACGGGGGAATCGGGGGCCTGCGCGAGGCAGGCGCGGGCGCGAAACTACCTCGCGGCGCTCTCCTGGTCGAACCGGGTCGCGGGAATGATCTTGTGGGCTGAAGCTGTCATGGGTCTGGGCCTCCTGTCCTATTGTCGCCATGATTGGCAAGACGGGCAGCAGAATAGCATAGACGGGGCGGCCGTGTCAATCAACCGGACTACACTCAGGATCAGCCAGCGCACCAACCGTAGCGCAGGCTGTCAGCCTGCCAGCGCATCAATCAACCGGACTACA
>DAOSMQ010000262.1:0-4310 GCA_035372725.1 Promineifilum sp. (SeqCode) | reverse complement strand
CAGTCGCGCCCGAAGCAGTCGCGCCCGAAGCAGTCGCGCCCGAAGCAGTCGCGCCCGAAGCAGTCGCGCCTGAAGCAGTCGCGCCTGAAGCAGTCGCGCCTGAAGCAGGCGTGCCCGAAGCAGGCGCGCCCGAAGCAGGTGCGCCCGAAGCAGTCGTGCCCGAAGCAGTCGTGCCTGAAGCAGGCGGGCCGTTTCCGGAGCCGGCCGTCCCTGCCTGGCTGCACCAGCTCCTCGCGGAGGAGACAGTGTCCCCAGTCGAGGAAGCGCCGCCTGCGCCGCCGCTAACCGAGGAACTACCGCGGCTTCAGTGGGCTGAGCCTGAGGCCGCGCCCGAAGAACTCCTCCCCGCTGTTTTGTTCCACTCAGAACTGGCTGATGAGGATCTGCTTGAAGAAGGCGTGTCCGCCGGCAGCGCCGAACTGGCCGAGCCAGCCGTCGCGCCCGCCAGCCGCAAAGCCAAGCGCGCCCGCGCCCCCCGCCCCCAGCGCCCACCACGCGCCCCGCACACACCACGCGTTCCGCGCCCCGCGCGCCAATCCCTCCGCCGGCCGAGCCGGCTATCGACGGCGATGCTGGCGACCAGTCTGATCCTGTTGGCCGTCGCGGCAGTGGTCTACTTTGTCAATCCATTCGTGCGCCTGGCGCTAGAGACGGCCTCGCTGGCCCGGCCAGTATCCACGCCCGACGTCGCGGCGCTCAACGCGGCCGATAGCGGCAACTGGTGTGTCCGGGGCGACTTTGCCGACGATGCCCAGCCGCGCTTGCTCGATGACGGCTCCCAGGGTGACGTGCTGGCCAATGACGCTGTCTTCTCGCTGGAGTACACCATTGCCCAACCTGGCCACTACCTGTGGCAGGTGGTCGATTGCTCCGACACGACGCGCGCCTTCCCAGCCTCGATGGCCTGGATCACTACCGAGCAACCCAACCAACCGGTGACATTCCTCTTCGACAGCAATGAGCGCGCCGACCGCCTCTTCTTCCCGATTCCCTACGCCGTCACCGCCCTCGACAGCGCCACGGACTTCCACATCATTGGCAGCTTCCAGGACTGGATCGTCGACGACGCCAGCGGCCGGCTGGAGCCACTTGGCGGCGGCGGCATCTACCAGCAAGTGCGCCGCATCGCCCGCTCCGGCAACTATCAGTCCTACGTCATCGCCGGCGACCCCAAGCGCGCCATCGATGCCTACGGCCGCACCACCGAACCAATTCCCTTCGCCTTCGACACCGACCACAACGGCGACTACGTCGTCTTTCTGGTCGACATCGATCGCGGGCGGGCCTCGGTGATGTATGACATGCCGCCGCTAATGACCAAACTGGCCTTTGGTGGGGGGCACTTGCGTCTAAGCGAGGCCCTGGCGGGGCTGGCGGCGCTGTTGCTGGTGGCGCTGCTGTTGCGTGAACTGACGTTGCGCAACCGTCGCCTCTGGATGGAGACGGGCTGCCCGCGTTGCCACGAGCAGGAACTGATGCGCATCAGCCGCCGTCCCAAGGAACGCCTTCTGCATCTACTGGCCATCCCCGCCTATCGCTATCGCTGCCGCAACTGCACCTGGGAAGGCACGCGCCTGAGCGAAGCGGGGCGGTCGATCTCTCCTGGGGCGACAATCGCCCACATCGAAGGGCTGCGTTAGCCGGCGAAGCGTAGGGCCACGCGGTGGACGTGGGCGGCCAACGGATCCAGGCCCAGCGCGGACAGGACGTCGTCCGGGCGGCCCGTGGCCGTGGGCGAGTGCGCCAGTTCCAGGTAAAGGCGCGGCCCGTCGTCGTCGTCGGCCACGCGCATGGCCAGGATGAGCGGCCGCAGGTCAAACGGCTGCGGTCGGGTGTCCTTGGCCCGGTGGCGGTCGCGCATCAGACGCCCGGCGGCCAGCACGCCCGCCACTGCCTCCCGCAGGGCCACCGCGTCGACGCCTTCCGGAAAAGCCACCTCGTAGGCCGCGCCCACGAGTTGCCCCTGCGCCGACGGCGCGGCCAATGGCGTCTCCTCAACAGCCAGCAGCCCCAGCCCGGGGGCCAGCCGCGCCGCCAACCGCTCCTGAAAGACTTCGACTGCGACCGGCTCCGTTAGCCAGACGTCGGCCACCTCGGCCGCGCTGGTGTAGCCCAACGGCAGGGCCGCGGCCAATGACAGGCGCGGCCGGCGGTTGAAGCCCTGGCTATAGGCCACAGGCAGCCCGGCCCGGTTCAGAGAGCGCTCTAGCGCCCGGGCCAGGTCCAAGTGGCTGATGTAGCGCGCCGGACCGCTCTTGCTGAAGGTCAGCCGCAACCGTTGCGCCGGACGTGGGGCTTGCATGTCGGTTGTCACGCCCGCATTGATACCACGTTCCCAGGGAATGGGAAACGGCACGCCCCCTGACACGGGGTTTTTCCAAAGTCATCAGTTGCTCGAAGACCTGACAGGTCATTGGGCATGGCATGACCCGCCCGCTCGGATAGAATAGGCGGGATGGGACGCCAGAACGCCACTGCCTGCCACCGTCTGCTCTTCCTGTGCTTACTATTGTGTCTTTCCGCTTGCGTGCGGCCGGGGCCGCGCCCGCCAGCTGCGGTCGAGGTCACGCCGGCCGGCGCGCCCGCGGACAGCCTCAACGCCACGGGCGACGCCATCGACACGACCGCCTCGGAACCCGTCGCCGCCCAGCTGGGCACGCCGGTACCTGCCTACGCCGGCCAGCCCACTCCCGACGCTCCCCATTACGAAGTCACCACGGGCAGCGAGACCGCTGTCGGCAGCCACGTCGTCGCCGCGGGCGAGACGCTGGGCACTATCGCCCAGCGCTACGACACGACCGTTGAGGCGCTCATCGAACTGAACGGCCTGGCCAATCCCGACGTGATCAGTGTCGGCCAGCAGCTTCAAGTGCCCGGCGTGGCGATCCAGCGCGTCGTCGGTCCGGAGTTCAAGATTGTGCCCGATTCGGAATTGGTCTATGGCCCCGGCGCGGCCGGTTTCGACGTCCGCGCCTTCACCGCGCCTCTGGGCGGACGCTTGCTCGGCTATCAGGAGGCAGTGGAGGGGCAGACGATGGATGGCCCGGCCATTGTGCAACTGGTGGCCGACCGCCACAGTGTCAACCCGCGGCTGCTGCTGGCCGTGCTGGAATATAAGGCGGGCTGGGTGACCGACGCCCAGCCGCCTGAGCGCGCCAATCTACTCGGCTACATCGGCACAACTGTCCCCGCCGGCCTTTACGTCCAACTTAGTTGGGCGGCCAATCTGCTCAATCTGGGCTTCTACGGCCGCAACGAAGGCGGCCTGCGCGGCTTCAACCTGGGCGAGACAACCCAGGTCACCTTCGCGCCGACGATCAATGATGGCACGGCCGGCGTGCAGCGCTTCCTCGGCGCGGTGGAGGGTATCACCGCTGAGGCCTGGCAGCGCGACGCTGGCCCCGATGGTCTCTACGCTACCTACGTGAGCCTGTTCGGCAACCCGTTCGGCTATGCCCACGAGCCGCTACTGCCGGCGGGCCTGGCCGCGCCGCCGCTGGAGTTGCCCTGGGCCAAAGGCGAGACCTGGTACCTGACCGGCGGCCCCCACGGCGCGTGGAACTCCGGCTCGGCCTGGGGCGCGCTGGACTTCGTGCCGCCCAGTGACATCACTGGCTGCGTTCAGACCGACGCCTGGGTAACAGCGCCCGCGGCCGGCGTCGTCGTGCGCAGCGGCAACGGCGCGGTGGTCATCGACCTGGACGGCGAGGGCGAGGCGGCCGACGGCTACGCCGGCACGGGCTGGGCCATCACGGCCATGCACCTGGAGACGCGCGACCGCATCGCCAACGGCGCGCGCGTGGCTGTTGGCGACCGGCTCGGCCACCCGTCCTGCGAGGGGGGCTTCTCCAACGGCACGCACGTCCATCTGGTGCGCAGCTACAACGGCCGCTGGATCAGTGCCGACGGCGACATCCCCTTTGACCTGAGCGGCTGGGTGTCGTCGGGCGCGGGCGCGGAGTACGACGGCTACCTGACCCGCGGCGAGGCCGTCCGCGGCGCGTGCGTCTGCCGCGAGGACGTCAACGCCATCAACCATTAGCGCTGCCCGGCCGACAGTCAGGCCGGCGGCATCACCATGCGCCCCATCCGCCGCCCGCCCAGCAGGTGCATATGCAGGTGATAGACCTCCTGCCCGCCATTGCGGTTGCAGTTGATGATCAGCCGATAGCCATCCTCAGCGATGCCCTCTTGGGCCGCCACCCGCGCGGCCACGCGCAACATCCGCCCGGCGATGGCCTCGTCAGCGTCGGTCAGATCGTTGACGGTGGGGATGGGCTTGTTGGGGACGATCAGGATGTGGGTGGGGG
>DAOSMQ010000261.1:0-4319 GCA_035372725.1 Promineifilum sp. (SeqCode) | reverse complement strand
CCAGATCGTCGAGAACCGCGTCGACCGCGCCCAGGAGGCCGCCGCCCACGCCGGAGCGCAGGTCACGACCCTGGAATCGACCGTCGAGTCGTTGGAGTCGCTGAGCGGCGGGCTGGAAGCGGCCGACGACCCCGACGCGGCGGCGCGCGCCGCCGCGGCCGAGGCGCGCCTGGCCGAGTTGGAGCCGCGCCTGCGCGCCGCCGAGGCCGCCGCCGCCCGCGCCGAAACGCGCGCCGCCGAACAGGCCACGCAACTGGCCGTCATCCAGGCCGAAGCCGTCGGCGAACTGCACGCCAACGCCAGCCCGGCCGACGCCCGTTGGAGCGACATGCTGCGCGGCGACACCGTGGCCAACTTCGCCTTCGCCGACCTGGGCAAGATTCAGATGTTCCTGTTCACCGTTGTGCTGGTCTTTGCCTACGCGGCGCTGGTGTGGTCGATCATGCGCATGCCCGCGGCCGAGGGTGTGCTGCAAGTCGTGCCCTCGCTCAGCCTGCCGGCCTTCTCCGACAGCGCCATCATCACTCTGGCCCTCTCCCACGGCGGCTATTTGGCCACGAAGACGGCGGCGTAGAAGGGGATAGGGGCTAGGGGCTAGGGGCTAGGGAAGAACGCTATCCAGCGAGTATGCGCCGGCGCAAAGCGTCCTGCCCTGGCCGCTGGCCCCTGGAACCTGGCCCCTGGCCCCTATCCCCTAAATGACTTCCTTTAACTCGCTCCACAGTTGGCCGAAGGCGAGGGCGGCGGCCGAGCGCGGGGCGTATTCGGCCACGGGGGCGCGGCGCTCGGCCATCTGCTCCACGTCGCTGGCGTAGGGGATGGTCGTGAACAGCTCACGGCCGTCGTGGCGCGCCTCCACCAGCTGCCGGTGCAACGTCTTGCGGCGGTCAACCATGCTATAGAAGGCCGCCACGCGCAGCTGCGTCAGCTCCCGCTGCGCCAGGAAGTCATCGACCAGCGCCAGCGTCCGCAGTGACAGCGTGGACGGGATGACCGGCACCACCAGCACATCGGCCGCGCCGAACATGCTCTCCGTGGAAAGGGTCAGGCCCGGCGGGCAGTCGAGGAAGATGGTCTGATAATCGCGCTCGAACGGCTCCAGCAGCTTGCGGAAGCGTCGTTCCGGCCGCTTCCCCTCGCTCAGGTCGATGTCCATGTTGCGGTAGGAGAAGTCCGCCGGCAGCACGTCTAGTCCGGCATAGGCCGTCGGCTGCGTCAGTTGGTGAATGGGATGCTTGCCCCGCAGCAGCCCCTTGCGCCCACCCTTCAGCCGGGCATCGACGCGCAGGCAGTAGGACGCCGCGCCCTGCGGGTCGAGATCCCACAGCAGCGTCGGCGTGCCCTCGCCGGCTGACAGGTAGGCCAGGTTGACGGCCGCGGCCGTTTTGCCCACGCCGCCCTTAATATTGTAGAGGGCGATGATCTTCAACGATTTCTCCTAATTGTAGGGCGGGTTGGTAACCCCGCCTCCTTGCCGGACGGGCGGGTCAGAGGCGGGTTGCCAACCCGCCCTACAGGGAAGAGGCAGGCTAACAGCCTGCGCTACAGCTACAGGCGCTCGAAACGCGCCTGGAAGAAGCGCAGGTACTTCGGCTCGTAGACCATGCGCAGGCCGCGCGTGGTCGCGCGGGCGTCGTAGACGGCCTTGACCGACTCGGCCACCACGTCCATGTGCGCCTGGGTGTAGACGCGCCGCGGGATGGTCAAGCGCGTCAGTTCCAGCTTGGGATAGTAGTGGTCGCCCGTCTTCGCGTCGCGGCCGGCGCTGGCGATGCCGCGCTCCATCGAGCGGATGCCGGAGTCGAGGTACAACTCGGCCGCCAGCGTCTGCGCCGGGAACTCAATTTGGGGCAACTGCGGGTAGAAGGCGCGCGCGTCCAGGAAGATGGCGTGGCCGCCGACCGGCTGGACGATGGGGATGTCCCACTGCGTCAGCAACTCGCCCAGATAGCGCACCTGGCCCACACGGGAGCGGATGTGCTCATCGGCCACCGACTCGCGGATGCCGATGGCCATGGCCTCCATGTCGCGCCCGGCCAGGCCGCCATAGGTGTGCAGCCCCTCGAAGACGACGACCAGGTTGCGGACTTCCTCAAACAACGCCTGGTCATTGACGGCCAGCCAGCCGCCGATATTGACCAGGTTGTCCTTCTTGCCGCTCATCCACGCGCCGTCGGTCAGGTCGCAGAACTCGCGGACAATGGCGGCGACGGGCTTGCCGGCATAGCCCTCCTCGCGCTCCTGGATGAAGAAGGCGTTTTCGACCAGGCGCGTCGCGTCCAGATAGAGCTTGATGCCGTGGCGGTCGCAGAAGGCGCGCACCTCGCGCAGGTTGGCCATGCTGACCGGCTGGCCGCCGGCCATGTTGACCGTGGCCGCCAGGCTGACGTAGGCCACGCCGTCCGCGCCGTGGGCGTCTACCACGGCGGCCAGCTTGTCCAGGCTGATATTGCCCTTGAAGGGGTGAAGGTTGGCCGGGTCGTGGGCCTCGTCAATGATGACGTCGGTGAAGATGCCGCCGGCCATCTCCTGGTGCAGGCGCGTGGTCGTGAAATACATATTGCCGGGCACATACTGCCCCGGCCGGATGGCGGCGCGGCTGATGAGGTGCTCCGCGCCGCGCCCCTGGTGCGTGGGCACGACGTAGCGGTAGCCGTAGACGCTCTGGATGGCCTCCTCCAGGTGGTAGAAGTTGCGGCTGCCGGCATAGGCCTCATCGCCCAGCATCAGCCCGGCCCATTGCCGGTCGCTCATGGCGTTTGTGCCGCTGTCGGTCAGCAAGTCGATGTAGACGTCGTCGGAGCGCAGCAGAAAGGTGTTGAAGCCGGCGGCCTCCAGAGCGGCGCGGCGCTCGTCGGCCGAGATGACGGCCAGCGGCTCCACCATCTTGATCTTCCACGGCTCGGCCCAGGAGCGGCGGCCGTGTTGCTGGCCCATGGTCTGCGGAATGTGGTCGGACATATGCCTCCTCTGGCGCAATTCGGGGTTGTCGCCGGGCGGGCCTGGCCGACAGGTCGAGGCCACCACGGCGTGGGATGAGAGCAATTGTATCACACCGATTTACAACTGCCGGGCGAACCTTTACCATGCAGGGCTTTGCCAGATTCGTCTGGCGACCAGTGACCTGACACCTGACAGGTCGGCGCGCCGGGGCCGACAATTGAAACCCTGTTCGCCCTCCCCTGCGTCGCTGCTGACCTATCCAATCGAACGAATCGCCGCCGCCAGCTCCCCGGCCCGCCGCGAGCCAATGAGGACGCGCCGGCCGTCGGTCAACGTCAATTCGACGCCCTGGTTGCCGCGCACGTTATAAGCGATGCGCCCGCCGAAGCCGCGAATGCCCCAGCCGCCGAACTCGCCCAATGGCTGATACTGGCGCACCTCGATGCCGGCGATCTCCAGCTTGGGAATGGTCCGCTCCAACAGCGGCGCGAAGCGGATGACGACCGTCTGGGGGTAGACATCGACCTCCAGCCGCAGGAGCAGGAAGAAGAGCGGCAGGCCGACGCCGAACAGCAGCCAGAAGAGGCCCAGGGCGGCCAGGCCAACCACGTTGCCGCGCCAGGAGCCGTCCAGAAGCTGGCTGAGGAAGGCGAACCACTGTGTCGTGGCCACGCCGAACACCAGCACCATGACCCACCAGACGTCGCGGAACCGCTGGACTTCGTGAAACAGGACTGGGTGTGTCGCTCTCATGCACCCCTCACTCGGACGCGGCCACGGGTTGGCCACGCGCCGCCGCCAGCGCCGCCGCCAGCGCCGCCGGCTCGCGCGAGCCGATGAGGAACAGGCGGCCGTCGCGCGCCTCTAACTGGACGCCCTGAACGGCATCGACGACGTAGGCGACGCGCGTATTGCTGACCACGCCGACGTTGCGCTGATTGTAGTCGCCGCGGATGTCGTCGGTGCGCACGACCACATCGACGACATTGGCCAGGGGCAGGCTCAGGTTGCTGCTCATGCCGTTGTGGACGACGATGCGGTCGGGGAAGACCTCGGTGGTCATGCGCAGGCGACCGTAGGCCAGCGGCAACAGGAGGCCCAGGGGCAGACCGATGGCCAACGCCAGCGGCAGGGGCAAAGTCATCTGCCCGATCGGCCGCCCCAGCAGACCCGCCCAGACCACCAGCAGCCAGCCGAAGACCGTCCCGACGACAACCAGGAGTGTGAACGGCGGCAACTCGCGGTAGAGCTGCTCTTCGCGATACAGAGGCGTCATGGCGCTATGATAGCGCGATGGGAGCGTCATGGCCAGTAGCACAGGCCGTAGCACAGCCTGTTAGGACATTAACAAATTAACAGGCATTTATGATACACTT
>DAOSMQ010000260.1:0-4381 GCA_035372725.1 Promineifilum sp. (SeqCode) | reverse complement strand
ACCGGCTTGTCGGCCTCCTCGACGTAGCCGAGCCAGCGCACAAAGCGCCCCAGCCCGGCCCGCGCGATGATCGCGTCGTAGTCGGGGAAGGTGGGCGACGCGCCGGCCGGCTTCTGCCCGGCCAGCAGCAGCGGGTAGTCCTCGCCCAACGCCTGGGCCACGTAGGTGTAGGCGTGCAGCAGGGTGACGACGTTCTTGTGGGTCTCGTAGCCGCCCAGGTAGAGGACGTAAAAGTCGGGCAGGTCATATTTGCGCCGGACGGCCAGATCGACGAGGCTGTTGCCCGCCCGCGGCGTATACTCCGGGCCGACACCCAGGTAGGCAACGGTTACATCCCCGTCGGCCAGGCCCAGATGGGCGAGGATGTCGGCCTTACTGGCCTGCGAATCGGTCAGCACGTGGCCGGCCCCACGCGCCGCGGCGCTGACGAGGGCGTTATAGAGCCGGGCGCCGGCGCGACGGCGATATTCGGGCACGAGCAGCGTCGTCAGGTCGTGGACGGTGACCACCAGCGGCACGGGCGAACGCAGCGGCGGGCCGAAGTAGGGCACGTGGGCCAGCGTGGCCCCCACGCGCCGGCAGGCGGCCGGGAAGCCGCGCTGCTCGAACAGAACCTTGCCGGCGTGGCCGGGCCGCAGGGGCACAACGGCAACATTCACGCCCGCGGGCACGTCTTCCGGCGGCGCGCCGCCTGGCGGCTGGGGGTAGACCAGGGTAAGGTCCAGGTCCGACACCAGTTGCCGCAAGTGGGTGACGAGTTGGCGGGTGTACTGGCCGCTGCCGGTGTTGGGCCGGCCCCAGAAAGTGGCGTTGATGGCGACGTGCATCGACCGGGATTATACCCCTTTGCCCACCCTATGGCCTATGATATAGTTTGCGCAGGCGAGTGGCCTTAAACCACATGGAAGAGCCAAGAAGACAGTTCATTCCCGGCCTGGGCATCCTACTCCTGTCGGCCATCCTGTTGGGCATGGTCGGCGCGTTGCTGCACGACTTCCGCGGGGTGGGCTACGGCCGCGTCGGCGCGCTCATCTGGGCGGGCGGCGTGCTGATTACGTTTGTGCTGGGCACGGCCTACCTCTCGCGGCGACTGCTGCCCCTGCAGGGCAACAGCGGCTGGGGCGAGGGCTATCGCCTGTTGTGGCGCAGCTATCTGCTGGGCGTCAACAACTTGCTGAGCGGTGTGCGCCACGAGCCGCTTGGCTCGGCCAGGCCCAAGAAGACCGCGGTGTCTGCGCTGTCGCCCAGCTTTCAGCTATTAGGGGCCGGCTTCCTGTTCAGCCACGAGGCCGCGGCCATCACGCGCGGCAACAGCTTTATGCGCGCCGCCGGGCCGGGGCTGGTGCTGTTGCAGCCCGGCGAGACCATTGCCAAGGTCTTCGACCTGCGCACGCACTCGCGCAAACAGTCCGTGAGCGCCACCACCCGCGAGGGCATCCCCGTGGAAACCAGCGTGACCGTGTCCTTTCACGTCCGCCGGCTGTCGCCCAACGAGCGGCGGCCGCGCTCGGTAGAGACGGACGCCATCCCCTATCCCTACGACCGCCAGGCGCTCTTCGATCTGACTTATGCCGGCGCTGTCGCCGGCGAGAACCATCTCGATTGGACAGAGCAGGTCGCTCCCCAGGCGGCGACGCTGCTGGTAGGCGAGATCGGCCGCTATACACTCGACCAGCTCCTCGAAAGCGGCGGCGCCGGGCCGCTGGGCGAGATCAAGGCCAACATTAAGCGCGGGCTGGAAGCGCTGCAAACGAGCGAGGAGGGGCCAACGCTGCCCAAGGGCATCACCATCGTCAGTGTCGGCGTGGGCGGTCTGGAGCCGCCGGAGGACGTAGCCCGTAAGCGGCTGGAGACGTGGCAGGTCAAGTGGCAGGCCCAGGCCGAAAAGGCAATCGCCGACGGCAAAGCGGAGGGGCTGCGCCTGATCAACCAGGCCCGCGCCCAGGCTCTGTCCGACGCCATCGACAGCCTGTTGACCAGCATTGAGGCCGCGCAGAACCTGGGGCAGTCGCCGCTGCCCGATGTCATCCTCTCGCAAGTGGTTGCGACGCTGGAGGGACTGGCGGCCAACCAGGCGCTGCACAACTTGCCGCAGAACACGCAGTGGCTCAGCGATGCATCTGACGCCTCGCGTGAAATCCGCTACCTCCTGGGGCCAGAGGAGTAGGGTCATGGGGCCACAGGTGCATGCCCAGGCCGCGCCGAGCGCTCCCGCCCAGAGTGTCCGCCGGCGGTCACGTTGGACGTTCAGCTGGTTTACCTGGCCGCGGCTAATCCTCCTGGCCTTATTGCTGGGCTACTGGTTCTTCGTGAGCAGGCTAGAGCGTGTCGAAGGCAATATCGTCCTGGCGGGCTTCTTCCTGCCCGATCTACCCACGGGGCAGGCGGCGGCGGTGACATTTTCGCCCTGGCTAGAGGTCGTCGTCGAACTGTTCCATCCGCGCGTCCTGCGTCATTTGATCCCTCTCTTTGTGGGCTGGTATCTGGCCGTGCAGGCGGCTGTGAGCTTAATGCAGGTGCTCTACGATTGCCCCGACCGCGAGACGGCCGCGGCCTTTCTTAGCCGGCAGCGCCGCGACCGGGTGAGCGGCATGGAGTTGCCCTTTATCGTCTTGCCGCACACGCTGGAGAGCATCCGCGAAGAGTCGATCCTGGTGCGCGTCGGCGGGCCGGTGCAGGTGATTATCCCCAACGGCTATGCCGCCGTGACCGAGCGCAACGCCCGCTTCTTGCGCGTCTTGCCGCCCGGCTTCCACGTCCTGGGGCGTTTTGAGTACCTGCTGGGCGTCATTGACCTGCAACCGCAATCGCGCAGCGCCGAAGGCGTGTCCATGCTGACCCGCGAGGGCATCCAGATGAAAGCCGACATCGGCCTGACCTTCTGCATCGACCCCGGCGACGAGCCGTCGCCGCTGCGGCCCTATCCGTTCCGACCCGAAGCCGTGCGCAGGGCCGCCTATGGCGGCGCGGTGGGCGGCAACGGCAAGGTCTCGACCTGGGACGGCGGGCCGTTGGGCCGGGCTATTGGCGCGCTGAGCGGTTGGGTGTCGAACCACACGGTCGACGAGTTGCTTGCCGCCGATGCTTCCCATGACGCCCATCATCTCCTGATCCAGGCCATCATCGACAAGGTCTGGGACAAGGACGGCCTGCTGAAGGACGGCATCAAACCCCTGCGCGTCCACATCAGCCGGCTGACGCCGCCGGAGCCGGTCAGCAAGCAGTATACGGAAGTGTGGTTGGCTGCTCAACGAAAGGAGGACTTGCTCTTACAGGCCGGCGACGCAGCGCAACTGACCAAAGACCTGGAAACGCTCCATGACGAGGGGCAACTCCTGATCGTCCAGACCATCACCGAGTCGATCCGCCGGATGCAACAGGAAGCCGGCAGCCGGGTATCAGGCTATGTCTTAGCCATGAGCCTGGTAGAGGCGTTGCAGAAGATGTTTCACCTCAGTGTGGATAAGGCCAGAGCCGCCAGCGCGGACACAGGTCGCCTGGAACAAGAGATCGAGTACGTCGGCAAGCGGCTGGCCAGCCTGGAGGAAAGGCTGAAGTCGCCGACGGTGGATTTCAACTCCCTCAGTCCGGACTAGGCATGTGAAGGCCATGGTTGACCGCTCCGCCGGCCCCAGCGACGATTCCCACTTCCTAAGCTCTGGTTCGGAGAGACCGCCTCGCGCCGACGCTCTCCTGGAACTGCAACGCCTGTTGGAGGTGCTGTTCCCCGGGCCGCCCTCCCTCGATTGCATTACCGTGGATGATGTCTTGCGGCGCTATCCCCTGACAGGGCTGGGCGCGCCCGCGCTGACGGCCATCGAGCAGTCGCAACGGATCGTCCGCGCTCGCGGCGATTTCAGCCAGACGGGCCTGGGTGAATTTCACATCGGCCTGATCTACTTCCACTGGCACGACTACCGCGCCGCGGCGGCCCAGTTCGCCCTGGCCCGCCAACCGTGGACGCTGGCCGGCGACCATTCAGCCAACTGCCTGGCGCGCTTTGCCCAGGGCCAGGCCCTGGCCCAGGCCAACCACCACGAGCCGGCCATGCTCCAGTTCGGCCGCGTCGAGCGGTTGCTGGCCCGGCCCGTCCATGGCGCGGCGGGCACGCGCCACGCGCAATTGAGCGAGAAGTTGTGGCCGCTACTGACGACGGCGCAGGAAGGGTTGCGCGAGAAGCTCTGGCCGGAAGATCGGCCGCCAGGGGTGGTCAAGGGCGGCGCAACACGGCCCGCGCCGGCGCGCCACGAGAGCGCCAGCGCGGGCCAGACGCCGCCGCCAGCAAGCCAGGCGGAAGCGCGCCACGAGAGCGCCGGCGCGGGCCAAGCGCCGCCACCGTCGGGCCGGGCGACGCGCCAGGAGCCGCCGCGCTCGTCGGAGT
>DAOSMQ010000259.1:0-4384 GCA_035372725.1 Promineifilum sp. (SeqCode) | reverse complement strand
CGGTCGTCAGGCTGGCCGGGTCCATGTCGCTGAACTGGCCGACGACGCCGATGTATAGTTCGGTCGTCGGCGTGCCCACGCGCGACTCGCCGGGGTCGACGGCCGCCGCGGCGTTGACCTCCGGCAGAAGCCAGGTCAGGGCCAACTCTTCCATCTCGCCACTATCGCGCAGGCCGTCGAGCGCGCCGTTGAGCGCGTCGAGCAGCGTGGTGTTGTCGGCGGCCACGGCAATGCCGTAGCGGCGGTCGTCCAGCCAGGCGGCGCGCCCCTCGCCGCCGGCAATGCGCAACTGCTCCGGGAAGGTCGCGGCGAAGTACTCGGCCGTGTAGCTATCAAGAATGACAGCCTGCACCACCTCGTCAATGAGCGCCTGTACCAGTTGCGACGGCCGCTCATACTGGTTGAACAGGTCGGCAGCGTCAATGCCCAGCGCCGCGGCGGCGTCCTGCCCGGCGCTGTCGGCCAGCACGCCCACGGCCATGCCCGGCTGGATGCTAGCGGCGCTGTCGATGGTCTTGTTATCGACCAGAACGACAACCACTTGCCCCACCTCCAGATAGGGCTGGGTGAAGGCGATGCCCGGCGGCGGCGTGTCGGGGATTATCAGGGCCGACATAACCGCGTCGAAGTCGCGCGCCGAGCCGGCGGCGATGCTATCCAGCACGCCGTCGCTGGGCGTGACCACGAACTCGTAGTCGAAGCCGGCGCGGGCGGCCAGGGCGTCCATCACCGCGGCGTTGAAGCCGACGACGTTGCCGAACGGGTCGAAGTCGCTATAGGGCGGCAGGGGCGCGTCGGTGGCAACGACCACCAGATCGCTGTCGGCAGGAATGGGCAGGTCGGCCGTGGGCGCGACGGGCGCGGTCGGCTGGGGCAGCGTATTGGCCGGCGGTTCCTCGCCGCCACAGGCAGCCAGAGCCAGCAGCACGAACAACACGGCCAGGCCGCGCTTCATCTTTATCCTGTACGGCATCATGAGACCTCGCTGCGACCGGCATCGGCCGCAGCCCAAGTATAGCCGTCGTCGGGATGGGCCAGAAATAGAGGCGACGGATTTCACAGATTACACAGCTTAAGGGCGGCGCTGTCGGCGCTGGGGGCGCTAAATGACGTTGTACTCGCGCATCGTCCCACCCTCCAGGAAGCGCTCATAGGCCAGATCGGCGATGTCGAGCGTGTGCGCCCCACCGTCGAGAACGATCTCGCTAACCAACAGCCCGGCGATGGGGCCATGCATGAAGCCGTGGCCAGAGAAGCCGGCGACGACGACAAAGCCGCCCAACCCCGGCACGCGGCCGATGATGGGGTGGGCGTCGGGCGTCGTCTCGTAAAGACCGGCCCAGTGCGCCTGCCGCCCGGCTGTGGCCAGCAGTGGCAGCCGGGCCACGGCCGCCTCCATGTGGGTTAGCTCCCATGCCTCGTCCACGCTCTCATCGAAGCCGATGGGCTGCCTGGGGTTGGACATGCCCGTCAGGATGCCGCCGCCCTCGCGGTGGAAGTAGAGGCTGCGGGCGAAGTCGATGACGAAGGGGAAGTCGGGGGCCAATTGCGGCAACGGTGTCGTCGTCAGCATTTGCCGCCGGATGGGCACGATGGGCAAGGCCACGCCGGCCATCTGGCCGACGACGGCCGCCCACGGCCCGGCGGCGTTGACCACCGTCCGCGTGGCCACGTGGCCCAGGGGGGTGTGCACGCCGGTCACGTGGCCGCTGGCGGTGTCGATGGCCGTCACCGGCGCGTCGGTGAACGCGCGCACGCCCAGCCGCCGCCCGGCGCTGATGTAGCCGGCGACGACGCCATTGGGGTCGGCCAGGCCGTCACCGGCGTGGAAGGTCGCCGCCAGCACGTCGTCAGCCGCCAGCTGGGGCACGCGCCGGCGCACTTCGTCGCCGTCGAACCATTCCGTGGGCACGCCCAGGCTGCGTTGCAGGGCTACGTTGCGGCGGAACTCAGCCACGTTCTCCTCGGTCGTGGCCAGCAGCATATAGCCGTCATAGCGCAGGTCGATGGCCTGGCCCGTCTCGACCTCGAAACGGGCCAGCATGGGCAAACTCAGTTGCGACAGGCGGACGTTAACGGCTGTGCTGAACTGGTAGCGAATGCCGCCGGCGCACTTGCCCGTCGCCCCCTGGCCAAAGAAGCGCTGGCTCTCCAGCAGAACGATGCCGTCGAGACCGCGCCGAGCCAGATGGTAGGCCGTGCTGGCCCCCATCACGCCGCCGCCGATGACGACGACTTCGGCCGTGCTGGGAAGCTCACTCACAGGGTCACTACTCGTCCCAGGTTCAGGGCCGCGCCGTTGCGCACGACCAGCCCGGCGGCGGCGGCGTCTTGCACGGCCACGCCGACAGACTTGAAGAAGGTGATCTGCGCGGCGCTCGTGCGGCCCGGCCGCTGCCCGGCCAGCACCTCGCCGATCTCGTCGCTGACGTGATCGAGCGCCACGACGCCATCGCGCAGAGGAATGATCAGGTCGCCGGCTTCGGCCAGCGCCGCCGCGCGCGAGTCGATGACCACGCGCGCCCGCCGGACGGTCTCGGCGTCGATCTCTTGCATCTCCGGAGTGAATGAGCCTATGGCGTTCACGTGCGTGCCCAGCTCCAGGTCGCCGCCGGCAAAGACGGGCGTGCGGGAGGTCGTCGCCGTGCAGACGATATCGGCCCCGGCCAGGGCCTCGCGTGGGCTGCCGGTCACGCTGATGTCGGCGGGGATGGGGCCGTGGCCGGCCATCTCGGCGGCCAATGCTTCCGCCCCGACCAGGCTATAGACCCGTACCCGCTCGATGGCCCGCACGGTGCACACCGCTTCCAGTTGCCGCCGCGCCTGCACACCGCTGCCGAAGAGGGCCACGCTGCGCGCGTCCGGCCGGGCTAGCGCGTCGGTGGCCACGCCCGATGCCGCGCCGGTGCGGATGGCCGTCAGGCTGCTACCCTCAATGAGGGCCAGCGGCGCGCCGGTGGCCCCGTCGAGAGCCAGCACGAGGGCATGGATGAGCGGCAGGCCGCGCGGCGGGTTGCTGCTAAAGACAGAGACGACCTTCAGACCCAGCGCGCCGCCGTCGTCCGCGCCGCTGACGGCGGGCACGTAGAAGGGCATCACCAGTGTGCTATCGCCGCCGGCGATGTCCAGGTGTGCCCGCAACGCCGCTTGCGCCCGGCCGGCCGATAGCTGCACATAGGCAACTCGGACCGCGGCAATGGCCTGCTCCATTGGCAGCGCCCGGTCCACGTCATCGGCGGAGAAGAGACGTAGCTCCATACGGCCGTAGCGCGCTACTCCACGCCCAGATAAACCTTCTGCACCATCGCGTTGCGTTGCAGCGACTTGGCGCTGTCGTTTAGCACGATCTCGCCCGTTTGCAGCACATAGCCGCGGCCGGCGATTTGCAGAGCCATGAGCGCGTTCTGCTCCACCAGCAAAATGGTTGTGCCCTGGCGGTTAATCTCTTCCACGGTGCTGAAGATGGCCTCGACCAGCACCGGAGCCAGACCCATTGACGGCTCGTCGAGCAGCAGCAGCGTCGGCCGCGACATCATCGCCCGGCCCATGGCCAGCATCTGCTGCTCGCCGCCGGAGAGCGTGCCCGACACCTGGCCGCGCCGCTCCTTCAGCCGTGGGAAAAGCACATAGACGCGCTCGATGTCCTCGGCGATGCCCGCCTTGTCGTTGCGGTGGAACGCGCCCATCTCCAGGTTCTCCAGCACCGTCATGCGCGCGAAGACGCCACGCCCTTCCGGCACCATCGCCACGCCTTTGGCGGCCAACTGGCTGGGCTTGTATTTGTTCAGGTCTTCGCCGTTGAGCTTTACAAAGCCGCTACTGGGCCGCATGAGGGCGCAGATGGTGCGCAACGTTGTGGTCTTGCCCGCGCCGTTGCCGCCGATGAGAGTGACGATCTCGCCCTTCTCCACGCTGAGCGAGATGCCCTTGAGGGCGTGGATCTTGCCATAGTAGGCGTGGACGTCGTTGATCTCCAGCATGACCGTCATGCCGCCTCCCCAGAATCGACCGTCAGGCGCGCCGCGCCGGCCGCGCCACGGCCGAGATAGGCCTCGATGACTCGCGGGTTGCTCTGAATATCGGCCGGAGCGCCCTGAGCGATCTTCTCACCGTAGTCGAGCACGGTAATGTCTTCGGAGATGCCCATGACCACGCGCATGTCGTGCTCGATGAGCAGAATAGTGATGCCGATCTCGTCGCGCAGGTTGCGGATGAAATCGGTCGTCTCGGCCGTCTCGCGCGGGTTCATGCCCGCGGTCGGTTCGTCCAGGAGCAGCAGCTTAGGGTTGCTGGCCAGGGCGCGGGCGATCTCCAGCCGCCGCTGGTCGCCATAGGGCAGATTGCGGGCCAGGCTGTCGCCCTTGCCCCGCAGCCCGACGAAGCG
>DAOSMQ010000258.1:0-4396 GCA_035372725.1 Promineifilum sp. (SeqCode) | reverse complement strand
GTCGATTTCAACGTCCCGCTGAGCAGCAAAGACCCCAATGCCAACATCACCGTCACCGACGACACGCGCATCCGCGCCGCGCTGCCGACCCTCAATTACCTGCTCGATCACGGCGCGGCCCTCATTCTGGCCTCTCATCTGGGGCGGCCCAAGACGGCCGACGACCGCCAGTTCAGCATGGCCCCCGTGGCCAAGAAGCTGGAAGAAGCCCTCGGCCGGCCGGTGCGCTATGTCCCCGAAGTGATGAGCGACGCGGTGAAGGCCGCCGCGGCGGCGCTGCAACCGGGCGATGTCCTGTTGCTGGAGAATACCCGCTTTGACCCACGCGAGAAGAAGAACGACGCCCAGTTGGGGGCCGATTTCGCCTCGCTGGCCGACGTCTACGTCGATGATGCCTTCGGCTCGGCCCACCGGCCCGATGCCAGCGTCGATGGCGCGGCCTACGCCATGCGGGCTAAGGGCGGGCCGGTTGTGGCCGGCTTCCTCATGGGCCAGGAGGTCTCTGCCCTGAGCATCGCCGTTGACAACCCGCCGCGCCCCTACGTGGCCATCATGGGCGGAGCCAAGATCAGCGACAAGATCAAGCTCATTGAGAACCTGCTGCAGAAAGCCGACAAGATCCTCATCGGCGGCGGCATGGCCAACACCTTCCTGAAGGCGCAGGGGCACAACCTGGGCCGTTCGCTGGTCGAGGAAGAGGCTCTGCCGGAGGCCCGGCGGCTGCTGGACATGGCCGCCGACCAGCTCATTCTCCCGGTCGATGTCGTCGTCGCCGCCGAAGTGTCCAACGACGCGCCCTCCGAGGTGGAAATGGTCTGGGCCATCTCGCCCGACAAGATGGCCCTCGACATCGGCCCGGCAACGGTGGAGCGCTTCAATGCCGAGCTGCAAGGGGCGCAACTGGTCGTCTGGAACGGGCCGATGGGCGTGTTCGAGACGCCGCAGTTCGCCAACGGTACCAACCAACTGGCCCAGATTCTGGCCGGCATGGTCGATCACGGCGCGAAGGTCATCATCGGCGGCGGCGACTCGGCCGCGGCCGTGCGCAAGGCCGGCCTGACCGACAAGATGACCCACGTCAGCACCGGCGGCGGCGCCAGCCTGGAGTTGCTGGAAGGCCGGCAGCTGCCCGGCGTGGTGGCGCTGGACGATAAGTAGGTCGCCAGGGCCTCAGAGGTTTCGGAAGGCCTCTGAGGTCTCACCAACCATAGGCCACTGAGTGATCATGTACGGACTGATCGGTAGGATACTAGCCATCCCCGGCGAGCGCGACGCGCTGCTGGCCATCCTGCTGGAAAGTAGCCGCGACCTGCCTGGCTGTCTGAGCTACGTCATCGCCACCGACCTGGCCGACCCGAACGCCATCGTCATCACCGAAGTGTGGGACAGTGCCGAGAGCCACCGCGCCTCGCTGTCGCTGCCGGCCGTGCGCGAGGCCATCGGGCAGGCGCGGCCGCTCATTGCCGGCTTTGGCGAATCGCTGACGACGGAGCCGGTTGGCGGCGTGGGGCTGGCTGTGCCGCCGCCCGGCCTGGCTAACCGGTCGATGCCGCCCGGCGCGATTATCCCCGAACTGGCCTATACCGATGTGGCCGTGGCCGCGGCCTGGCTGTGCGCCGCCTTTGGCTTCCGCGAGCGGCTGCGCATCGGCGCTCATCGCCGGCAACTTGTTTACGGCGACGAGGCCATTGTCGTCACCGATGGCGCAAACGAAGCCCCCGGTGGCCAACGTCTCATGGTGCGCGTGGCCAACGCGGACGCCCACTGTGCCCGGGCCGTGCAGGCCGGCGCGCGCATCCTGACCGAACCCACCACTCACCCCTTTGGCGAGCGGCAATACACCGCCGAAGACATCGGCGGCCACCGCTGGACGTTTAGCCAGTCCGTCGCCGATGTGGACCCGGAGGCGTGGGGCGGCGTTGTGGTCGAGGGCTGACGTTGCCGTTGGCGCTATGGCTTGACGCCCGTGCTCGTGCCGTTGGTTCGGCCGCGCATGCGCAAGAGCCAGCCCGGTTCCAGCTCGTTCTCTTCCTTCAGCCGCATCAGACGCGCCGCCAGAATGCCGGCCCGGCTGAGGTAGCCAACCAACTCGTCCGGCCGGTCGCGGCGGACGACGGGCAGCCGGCCGATGTCATTGTGCAGCATCTTGCCAATGGCGTCGTGCATCAGTTCGTCGGGGTATGTCACCAGCGGATCGGGCGTCCCCGCCTCCAGAATAGTCAGCGCAGCGCTATCCGCGCGTTCCAGGGCACGGAGGACGTCCCCCTGGGTGATGATGCCCACCAGGCGGCCTTCCTCGTCCACGATGGGTGCGCCGTGCCGCCTTGTCACCAACGAGTCGCCACGCGCAATCCGATCGGCTAGTTCCGTCAGGAGCATGTTCGCCGGCAGGCGCGGCGGGCTGGCGTCCATCACCTCGGCCACAGACACCTGCTGCATGATGTCGGCCTCATACTCCTGCTGGATACGCAAGCCACGGCGAGCCAGCTTTTCGGTCATGATCGAGTTACGCATGAAGCGCAGGGCGATCAGATCGGCGATGACGCAGACGAGCATCAATGGCAGGATGGCGTTGTAGTCGCGTGTCAACTCGAAGGCGAAGATGATAAAGGTGAAGGTTGCCCGCGAGGCTGCGCCGAAGACCGCGGCCATGCCCACCAGGGCACAGGCGCCGGGCGAAAGGTTGGCCCCCGGAAGGACGGCGTTGACCGCCAGAGCGAACAGTGCCCCCAACGCCGCGCCGACCATGAACGTCGGGGCCAGTAGACCGCCGGACGTACCGGAGCCCAGGGTCAGAAAGAGGGCCAGGCTCTTGAAGACGACGATGGTGAGCAGGACAGTGACGGAGAACTCGTTGTTGAGGATGGCGGTGATGTTGGCATAGCCGACACCGAGCACACGCGGCACGAAGAGGCCAATGATGCCCAACGCCAGGCCGCCCAGCGCCGGCCACCACATCGGGTCCAGCGGCAGCCTTTCAAACAGATCTTCCACCTGATAGAGGGCGTTGCTGAAGAGCGTGGCGAAGACGCCGCACAGCAGGCCCAGAATGACGTAGAAGGGTAGAGCGGTGGGGATGCCAAAGTCGAGCCGGCCGACTTCAAACATTGGCCCGCGTCCCATCAGGCCGAAGTGAACCGTCGTCGCCAGTGTGCTGGCGATCACGAGCGGGATGAATGAACGGGCCTTGAACTCAAAGAGCAGAAGCTCAATCGCCAGGATAACGGCGGCGATCGGGGTGCTGAATGTCGCGGCCATGCCCGCCGCCGCGCCACAGGATAATAGTACCTTGCGCTCGGCGGCCGTCACGTGGAAGAACTGGCCCACCAGCGAGCCAAGCGCGCCGCCGGTCTGAATGATTGGCCCCTCCGCGCCAAACGGCCCGCCAGTACCGATGGCGATGGCCGCCGACAGGGGTTTGAGCAAGGCCACGTTCGGCGAGATGCGGCTGCGGTTGACCAGTACTGCCTCCATCGCTTCGGGGATACCGTGGCCGCGGATCTTGGGCGTGCCGTACTTGGCCATTAGGCCGATGATCAGCCCGCCGATGACCGGCACGACGATGACTAGCGGCCCCAACGTGTGCCCCTGAAGGTCGGGGATGTCAAAGCCGACCCGCTGAAAGAAGACGAGATTACTGATCAGACCGATGAGCGAGACGAGAAGATAAGCCACAAACCCGGCAACGACGCCGATGATCGCCGCCAGAAGAGACAGCGACAGCAGGCGGCCACTACCGTTGCTGGGCGCGGTTGGCCGCGTTGCAGAATCGAAATGAACTTTTTCGGGCATGAATTTCTCCGACTTTAGCCTGTTCAGAACGAACAGTAATGGATTTTATATCGTATTGCGATATAAATCAATGGGCCTTACGACTCGTCTGTGGCCTTCCTTACGCCCTGGCGTGCTTCGCATGCGGTCTTCGCCCGTGGCACTGCTGGTATAATCATTCCCATGACCGACAGCGCGATCAATGACGACGAATACATCGCTCTGGCCGCGTTCCGCTACGAACTGCGACAGTTCCTGCGCTTCAGCGAGACGGCGGCCGAGACGGTTGGTCTGACGCCACAGCAGCACCAGGCGCTACTGGCCATCCGCGGCTTCCCTGGGCCTGGCGAGATGACTGTCGGCGGGCTGGCGGAGCGCTTGCAGATCAAACCTCATAGCGCCGTGGGGCTGGTGAACCGGCTAGTGGCGCAGAACCTACTCACCCGGCACGCATCGACGGCCGATCGCCGGCAAGTGTTCCTGGCCCTGACGCCGCCGGGCAACGCACTCCTGGCCGAATTGACCGCGGCCCACAAGGCGGAGGTGCGCCGCATCCGGACGACGCTGCAAGAGTTGTTGGCGCGGCTAGACTAGAACGGAGACCGGTCTTCTCCTGGATTGGCCG
>DAOSMQ010000257.1:0-4418 GCA_035372725.1 Promineifilum sp. (SeqCode) | reverse complement strand
AGCCAATCCCGACCGTTGTCGTCGGTCAACCGGCGCGAGACCATCCGCAACTACGTCTACCTGACGGCCGGCGCGTTGATCATGATGGTCAACTTCAACATTTTCATGGCCCCCAGCAACATCGCGCCGGGCGGCGTGGGTGGCCTGTCGCTCATTCTGAACCATTACACCGGCATTCCCCGCGGCGCGGGTATGTTGCTGCTCAGCATCCCGCTGATCGCTCTGGGCTTCTGGAAGCTTGGCCGCTTTCGCTTCCTGGTGCGGACGCTCTACGTGACCGTGTTCTACACCATTGGCGTCGACGTGACCGCGCGCCTACTGCCGGCCGGCGGCCTGGTCGATGACCTGCTGCTGACGGCCGTCTTCGGCGGCGTCCTGGGGGGCATCGGTTACGGGTTGGTGCTGCGCGGCCGGGGCATGGTCAGCGGCACGGGCATCATCAGCCGCGTGCTGCAACTGCGCACCGGCATCCCTGTCAGCCAACTCTACATGGTCATCGACGGTGTGGTCATCGTCGCCCTGGGGTTGACGTTCGGCTGGGAGCGGGCGCTCTATGGCATGATCATGCTCTTCATCATGGGGCTGGCCTCGGACTATGTGCTGGAAGGGCCAAGCGTGGTGCGCGTCGTCTTCATCGTCACTGACCTGCCAGAGGCGGTGGCCGCAGTGCTGCTGGAGCGGTTGCGCGTCGGCGTCACGCGCTGGACGGGCGAGGGCATGTACACAGCCGAGGAGCGGGCCATCCTGTTCTGCACCGTCACCCGACCAGACGTGGAGTTGCTACATTCTGTCGTCACCGAGATCGACCCGGCGGCCTTCGTCGTCATTGGCCAGGGCCACCAGGCCACCGGCGGCATTGTGCGGCGGCCCGACCTGGCCAAAAAGGCCGCGACCGAGGCGACGGCCGACGTAGCTTAGCCGTTGCTCAGGCGTCGTGCACAGGCGGGTCATTTCGGCTATCCTTTGCCGTCGTCAGGAATTATCAGGAAAATGGATTTGCCGATTTGGAAGCATGGGGTGGCCAGTGTCACGAGCGATCATACGCACCTTCCTCCTCCTGGTGCTGGGGCTGCTGAGCCTGGCTGGTTGTAGCCTGCTGGAGCCGCAGCCACAGCTCGTCATTCCCACGCCGCCGGCGGCCACGCCGGCCCTGTTCATCCCCGACGCGTCTGGACAGATCGTCACCGATCCGGTCAGCGACGTTGTGCCGACCATCGACCCGCTCATCGAGGCTCTGATTCAGGAGACCTCGCAGCAGCAGCTCATCGCCTATGTCCGGCAAATGGAGAGCTTCGGCACGCGCAACGCCTTCAGCGATCCTCTGTCAGAGACATTCGGCATCGGCGCGGCGCGGCGCTGGATCTTCAACGAGTTCTTGCGCGTTGGCAACGGGCGGCTACAGGTCGAGTTCCAGGACTTCCCCATGACCTACGGCGGCTATTCGGCCGACCAGAGCAACGTCGTGGCCACGCTGCCGGGCGTGGGCGGCGGCAACGGCGTCGTCGTGATCATGGCCCACTACGACGACCGGCCAGCGGACGCCACCGACGGCGTCAGCCGGGCCACAGGCGCAAACGACAACGGCTCCGGCGTGGCCCTGCTGCTGGAGACGGCGCGGATCATGAGTTCACGCGAGTGGAACCAGACCGTCGTCTTCCTGGCAACCTCGGCCGAGGAGCAAGGCTCATTCGGCGCGCGCTATTTCGCCGAGAATGCCTTCCTGGACAACATGAACATCATCGCCGCGCTCAACTACGACGCTGTAGGCGGCCGGGCCGGCATTCCCCAGCACGCCCGCCTGTTCGCCGTCCAATACGCCATCTCGCGCCACGGGGCGCTGGGCCGCTACTACGAATACGTCGCCGGCCTCTACCTGCCAACCTTCCCGGTGCTCATCCAGGACGCCCTCGACCGCGATGGCCGCTGGGGCGACCACCGCGAGTTCGTGGCCGTCGGCTTCCCGGCCATCCGCGTCATCGAGTCAGTTGAAGACCCGGAGTTGCTGAATTCCAACCGCGACACGTGGGACCTGATCGACTACAACTATCTTCAGCGGATCGTCCAAATCAATCTGGCCGTGGCCGCCAACCTGGCCGGGGGGCCGCAGCAGCCGCAGCCGCCCCTCGTGGCCACGATGGCCGAGCCGGGCGCGTACATGCTGACCTGGCCGGTGGACCCGGTCGCGGCCGGCTATGCCATTTCCTTCCGGCCGGAAGGAAATGGCATAGCCGGCCGCGACCGGGTCCACCGGCCAGGTCAGCATGTACGCGCCCGGCTCGGCCATCGTGGCCACGAGGGGCGGCTGCGGCTGCTGCGGCCCCCCGGCCAGGTTGGCGGCCACGGCCAGATTGATTTGGACGATCCGCTGAAGATAGTTGTAGTCGATCAGGTCCCACGTGTCGCGGTTGGAATTCAGCAACTCCGGGTCTTCAACTGACTCGATGACGCGGATGGCCGGGAAGCCGACGGCCACGAACTCGCGGTGGTCGCCCCAGCGGCCATCGCGGTCGAGGGCGTCCTGGATGAGCACCGGGAAGGTTGGCAGGTAGAGGCCGGCGACGTATTCGTAGTAGCGGCCCAGCGCCCCGTGGCGCGAGATGGCGTATTGGACGGCGAACAGGCGGGCGTGCTGGGGAATGCCGGCCCGGCCGCCTACAGCGTCGTAGTTGAGCGCGGCGATGATGTTCATGTTGTCCAGGAAGGCATTCTCGGCGAAATAGCGCGCGCCGAATGAGCCTTGCTCCTCGGCCGAGGTTGCCAGGAAGACGACGGTCTGGTTCCACTCGCGTGAACTCATGATCCGCGCCGTCTCCAGCAGCAGGGCCACGCCGGAGCCGTTGTCGTTTGCGCCTGTGGCCCGGCTGACGCCGTCGGTGGCGTCCGCTGGCCGGTCGTCGTAGTGGGCCATGATCACGACGACGCCGTTGCCGCCGCCCACGCCCGGCAGCGTGGCCACGACGTTGCTCTGGTCGGCCGAATAGCCGCCGTAGGTCATGGGGAAGTCCTGGAACTCGACCTGTAGCCGCCCGTTGCCAACGCGCAAGAACTCGTTGAAGATCCAGCGCCGCGCCGCGCCGATGCCGAATGTCTCTGACAGAGGATCGCTGAAGGCGTTGCGCGTGCCGAAGCTCTCCATTTGCCGGACATAGGCGATGAGCTGCTGCTGCGAGGTCTCCTGAATCAGAGCCTCGATGAGCGGGTCGATGGTCGGCACAACGTCGCTGACCGGATCGGTGACGATCTGTCCAGACGCGTCGGGGATGAACAGGGCCGGCGTGGCCGCCGGCGGCGTGGGAATGACGAGCTGTGGCTGCGGCTCCAGCAGGCTACAACCAGCCAGGCTCAGCAGCCCCAGCACCAGGAGGAGGAAGGTGCGTATGATCGCTCGTGACACTGGCCACCCCATGCTTCCAAATCGGCAAATCCATTTTCCTGATAATTCCTGACGACGGCAAAGGATAGCCGAAATGACCCGCCTGTGCACGACGCCTGAGCAACGGCTAAGCTACGTCGGCCGTCGCCTCGGTCGCGGCCTTTTTGGCCAGGTCGGGCCGCCGCACAATGCCGCCGGTGGCCTGGTGGCCCTGGCCAATGACGACGAAGGCCGCCGGGTCGATCTCGGTGACGACAGAATGTAGCAACTCCACGTCTGGTCGGGTGACGGTGCAGAACAGGATGGCCCGCTCCTCGGCTGTGTACATGCCCTCGCCCGTCCAGCGCGTGACGCCGACGCGCAACCGCTCCAGCAGCACTGCGGCCACCGCCTCTGGCAGGTCAGTGACGATGAAGACGACGCGCACCACGCTTGGCCCTTCCAGCACATAGTCCGAGGCCAGCCCCATGATGAAGAGCATGATCATGCCATAGAGCGCCCGCTCCCAGCCGAACGTCAACCCCAGGGCGACGATGACCACACCGTCGATGACCATGTAGAGTTGGCTGACAGGGATGCCGGTGCGCAGTTGCAGCACGCGGCTGATGATGCCCGTGCCGCTGACCATGCCCCGGCCGCGCAGCACCAACCCGTAACCGATGCCCCCCAGGACGCCGCCGAAGACGGCCGTCAGCAGCAGGTCATCGACCAGGCCGCCGGCCGGCAGTAGGCGCGCGGTCACGTCGACGCCAATGGTGTAGAACACGGTCACGTAGAGCGTCCGCACCAGGAAGCGAAAGCGGCCAAGCTTCCAGAAGCCCAGAGCGATCAGCGGGATGCTGAGCAGCAACATACCCGCGCCGCGGGGAATGCCGGTGTAATGGTTCAGAATGAGCGACAGGCCACCCACGCCGCCCGGCGCGATGTTGCTGGGGGCCATGAAAATGTTGAAGTTGACCATCATGATCAACGCGCCGGCCGTCAGGTAGACGTAGTTGCGGATGGTCTCGCGCCGGTTGACCGACGACAACGGTCGGGATTGGCT
>DAOSMQ010000256.1:1165-4424 GCA_035372725.1 Promineifilum sp. (SeqCode) | reverse complement strand
ACAGGCTGTGCTACGCTACGGGCTGTGCGTTGAGCCGCGCGAAGACCGACGACTGAAGAACCCCGCAAAACGGCAAATGGCCGTTGCCAAAGCAGCCACGGCGTGGTATAGTCCTCAATCGGCCCGCCCTGCGGGTCTTAACTACGCAATCATTATGCCCGGTTTGCCGGGGGCAGGAGACGGTCCCAGTCGGGCCGTTGTTTTTTCCAGCCATTGGAGAAGTGTGAGATGTCTGACTTACTACTGAAAGCGTTTGACAACGAGAAGGCGGCTAACATGCCCACGGTGCAGATCGGCGATAATGTCACCGTTTACGTGCGCATCAATGTGGGCGACAAGAACGAGCGCGTCCAGATGGTGCGTGGCACCATCATCCGCGTGCGCAACTCCGGCAACAATGCCAATTTCACCGTGCGCCGCATTGCCTCCAATGGTATTGGTGTCGAGCGCACCTTCCTGGCCAGCTCGCCGCGCCTGGAAAAGATCGAGATCCACAGCCACAGCCACATCCGCCGCGCCCGCCTCTACTATCTGCGCGAGCGCACCGGCAAGGCCACGCGCCTGCGCAGCAAGCGCGCCTTCGACCAGAAATAATCGCATCCCCTGTCCATGGCTGGCGAAGCTTCGCGGGCGCGGCCGCTCATTGGCCTGACGACCTATCGCAAGACCGCGGCGCAGACAAACCCCGTCGCGCTCTATGCTCTCATGCCCTCCTACGTCGAGGCGGTTATCGCCGCCGGCGGCGTGCCGGTGATGATCCCACTGGGCCTGGACGAGATCAGTCTGCGGACGCTGTTGGCCCGGCTGGATGGCCTGCTGCTAACTGGTGGCGGCGACATTGCCGGCGACCACTACGGCAGCGCCAACCCCGGCCTGATCTTCGACGTTGACGCCGACCGCGATCGCGTCGAGTTGTTCCTGGCTCGCGAGGCCGTGGACAGTGACAAGCCGCTGCTGGCCATCTGCCGCGGCCATCAGATCCTCAATGTGGCCCTGGGCGGCTCGCTCTATGAGGATGTCCTGCGGCTGATGCCCTCAGCCATCAAGCACGACTACTGGGGTGAATACCCACGCACCTTTCTGTCCCACGAGGTGATCATCGACGAAGGCACGACCCTGGCCCGCCGGCTGGGTGAGACGTGCGTGCGTGTCAATAGCCTCCACCATCAGGGCCTGCGCGACCTGGCCCCCGACCTGGTCGCCGTGGCCCACGCGCCCGATGGGCTAGTGGAGGCCGTCGAAGCGCCGGGGCGGCGCTATGCCATTGGCGTGCAGTGGCACCCGGAGAACCTCATCCACGTCGCCCCGCCGATGCTGTCCCTCTTCCGGGGGCTGGTCGAGGCCGCCGCCGGTGAGTGAGGCGCAGACGCCCGTCGGCCGCGCCCTGGCGGCAACTGGCATCCCCTTTCACGAATTCCAACACCCCGGCCCCGTTCTCTCGCTGGAACAGGCCGCCCAGGAGCGCAACCAACGCCCGGAGCAGGTCGTCCGCAGCATCCTCTTCCGCCTGGGCGCGGACGAGTATGCGCTGGTGCTGGTGGCTGGGCCGCGGCAGGTGGACTGGAAAGCGCTGCGTCGCTATCTGGGCCGCTCGCGCCTGACCACCGCCCCGGCCGAGGAAGTCTACGCCATCACCGGCTACGAGATCGGCGCGGTGTCCCCTTTTGGCCTGCCCCGGCCGATGCGCGTGCTGTTGGATGAGAGCGTCGCCCGCGAGGCCGAGGTGTCCATCGGCTCCGGCGTGCGTGGGACAACGGTCATCCTAACCACAGCCGACCTGTTGCGCGCCCTCGGCGGTGGCGACCCGGTCACCGTTGAGCGCGTCAGCTTGACCTAGACGTAGCCAGCGACAGCCAGGGTGGCCAGCAAGCGTTCCAACTGGGCTACGATCTCCGCGCGCCCGCCCTCGTTGCGAATGACGAAGTGGGCGTGGCGAGGTGGCTCGAAGAAGGCGGCGATCTGCCGGGCGTAATCGACGGTCACCGGGTTGCCGCCCCGTGCCAGCCGCGCCAGGCGCACCTCTTCAGCCGCCTCCACCAGCACAAAGACCACGTCCGGGAAAGCCTCAGCCACCAACGCGCGATGGCGCTCCTTGAACGTCGCCTGGCCGAAAGCCAGGTCGGTGTATTCGCGCCGCAGGGCGGCGATGCGCTCGATAAGGACGGCATAGAAGCGGTCGCGCATGGTGTCGGTGAACGGCCGCTCCTGGCGCACGGCGTCGCGCAGTTCCTCAGTCAGGTCGAGGTCGCCATCGTAGAAGGTGTAGCCGAATGTATCGGCCAACACCTGGCCCACGTAATTCTTGCCCGCCGCCGGGAGGCCGAAGAGGTAGAGCAGCATGGCGCTAGGGCAAGGACTCGCACACGAGGCCATCGCCGCCACCGTCGAGATTGTGGACATCGCGCCCGGCAGTATCGAGGCAGTACTCGAAGCAGGTTTGCGCCTCGGCCTGCGTGTCGAAGTCGCGGCAGTTGTAGAGGTTGCGGTCACAATCGCATGGCCCGGTGGCTGCGTCGCCCCACATCCCCCGTCCGGCCTCACGGGCTTCGGCCTGCAAGCCCTTCAGGAATTCTGTCTGGGCCACATCGGGCGGAAAGGTCACCAGCCGGGCCATGCCGGCGGCGATGATCGCCGCGTTGACAAACGTGCCATCCTCCAGATAGACATAACGCAGCAGACGGCCGTACTGATCGGTCTCACTGACATCGCGCACGAGGATAACGGTCTGGTCTGCCACCAGGTCGCGGTTGAAGTCGCGCGCCTCCTGATAGTACGGCTCCTCGCGTTCCGGCGTATCGACGCCGATGTAGCGCAGACGGTAGGTGCGACCGCCCTGTTCCACCTCGATGGTGTCGCCGTCAATGACATAGGTTACTGTGGCGCGGTCGCCCTCCGGCACGGCTGTGCCACGAGGCGCCGGCGTCTGGGGGCGTGGGGTCAGGCCGGGCGGCGTCGCTGTGGGTGGGCGTCGTGTGGCCGGCAACGTGAGCGGCGCGCCGCCCGCGCCCGCACAGGCCACCAAAGCCACCAGCAGGGCAAGCAGGGCCATAAGGAGGGGGCGTCGGTAGGTGAATGGCATGGGTACAGGTGTCAGGGGCGCGTCGTCGTAATGGTAGGGCTTATTGGCGGGATGGTACTCGCTTTCGGGACAGCCGTCGACCGCCGTGTGGCGCGATTCTCTGAATCGCTTTCTTATGCTGGTTGACGCAAGAGGGCGCGCCACGCAAGAGGGCGATTCGGAGAATCGCGCCACGCAAGA
>DAOSMQ010000256.1:0-1065 GCA_035372725.1 Promineifilum sp. (SeqCode) | reverse complement strand
GGCGCGCCACGCAAGAGGGCGATTCGGAGAATCGCGCCACGCAAGAGGGCGCGCCGCGCAAGAGGGCGATTCGGAGAATGGCGCCACAGGCGCCACAGCCTCCAGGGGGCGCTGCGGGCGCTACAGGTTGCGACATTCACTGGCAGGGTTATACTCACCTTATGAATACTCACTCTTTGAGTAATGGCCCTGCGGAGCCGGCCTCGCTGGAACTGGCCCTTATCGGCTTTGTCGAGGACGCGCCCCGCCACGGCTACGAAATCCACCAACTGTTGACCGACACGCCGGAGTTGCGCCGCATCTGGCGCATGAAGCAGAGCCGCCTCTACGCCATGCTGGCCCGGCTGGAGGCCGCGGGGCTGCTGCGCTCAGACGTGGTCACGCAGGCCGGCCGGCCGCCGCGCAAGCTCCTCCGGCCGACGGAGGCCGGCGCGTCTGCCTTTGGCCGCTGGCGGACAGAGCCGGTAGCCCAGCCGCGGGAGATGCGCCTGGAATTCATGCTCAAGCTCTACTTTGCCGTGCGCGCCGGCCCGGAAGCGGCGCGGCAACTGGTGAGCGCCCAGGAGGCCGTCTGTGCCGGGTGGCCGGAGATGCGGCCCGACCCGGCCGACGGGCCGTTCCTCCATGCCGTCGTGGCCTATCGCCGCGCCCATATCGCCGCCATCCGCGGGTGGTTGGCGTCGCTGGCCACCGCGACGATGCCTTTGACCGAGAGTCCAACACCTTACGAAGACAGGAGTCCATCATGAACGTGCTCACCCGTTGCCGCTGGCGGGCCATTGTCTTGCTTGTGGTTCTCTGCCTGGCGCTCGCTGGCTGTGGCGGAGCAGAGATAGTCGCGCCGGCGGCGGTTGCGGCCACCCAACCGCCCGTGGCCGAGCAACCGGCCGAGGCCGAAACGACGCTGACCGTGTTTGCCGCCGCCTCGCTGACCGACGCCTTTGGCGAGGTCGCTACGGCCTTCAGCGCCGCCAACCCCGGCGTGACCGTGGCCTTCAACTTCGCCGGCTCCAACCAGCTGGCGACGCAGATCGGCGCGGGCGCGCCAGCCGACGTCTTCGCCAG
>DAOSMQ010000255.1:0-4427 GCA_035372725.1 Promineifilum sp. (SeqCode) | reverse complement strand
CCCACGGCATGACCGCCAAAGCCTCGGCCGGCCGCGTCACCTTTAGGGTCGTCTACAACCCCGACGACGAGGCTTACGACGTCGAGTAAAAAGGGTATCCGCCGGAAACGACTGGTGGCCGGCCGACCGTTGCCTTGTGGCCAACGGAGCGGCCGGCCGCTGTAGCGCGTCCAAAGGCCGGGCGCGACCGCATGGTCAGGAGGCCCGGTAACGGGCTGGAGACGAGGAGAGCCATATGACGCCCGCCGCAGCAGACGCCAACGCGCCGGAGGAGCCGCTCGCCCAACAATTGCAGGCCCTTATCCGCGCCATCGAACTGGGCGGTAAGGCCATCCTGCCCACATCCAACGATGAGTTGCTGCAATCGATCGTCAACGCCGCCGCGCGTATCTTCGGCGCGGGCGCGGCCGGCATCCTGCTGGTTGATGAGAGTGACGGCACGCTCGTCTTCCGAGTGGAGTTCGGCAACAAGCAGCCCGACCTCGTCGGCCGGCGCGTGCCGCTCAACAAGGGCATTGCCGGCTACGTGGCCATGACCGGCCAGGCCATCGCCGTGTCCAACGTCCAGCAGGATGCGCGCTTCAACGCCGACTTTGCCAAGAGCACCGGCTACGTGCCCAACTCCATCCTCGCCGCCCCGCTGCTGCTGGGCGAACGGGTCATTGGCGTTCTGGAAGTGCTGGACAAGATCGCCGCTAACTCCTTTGGGATGCACGACATGGAACTGATGGGCCTCTTTGCCCATCAGGCCGCTCTGGCCATCCGCGAGTCGCAGCAGCTGGAGCAGATCGATAGCGCCATCCGGCAAGGTCTACGCCGCATCGCCGCCGCGGAGGGGCTGCCCGATTCGTCGGCGCTGGTAGCGATGCTGGCGGACACTCATGATGAGGCTACGGGGCCAGATGACTTGCTGCCTCTGGCCGCAGCCTTCAACGACATCAGCCGGTTAGGCCCAGCCGAGCGCCGCGCCGCGGTAAAAATCCTGGCCGCCCTGGCCGAAGTGGGCCGCTCGCGCGCCAGGCCGCGCTCGCGCTACGCCTAAGCACTCAGGTGGCCATGAGCGAAGAACAAGAGCGCCCGGCCTGGTCGGAGCAATTCCTGCCGGAAGCCATCCGCCGCCTGAACCTCAGCGACGCCCTAAGCGCGCTCACGCCCGAAGTCGCCTGGGGCGGCAGCACCGGCCGGGGGGTGCGCGTCGCTGTGGTCGATACGGGCGTGGAGGCCGATCATCCGGTCTTCGAGGGGCGCGTCAGCGGCGGGGTCGTCATCGAGCTAAACGATCAGGTCGAGGATGGCTTTGTGGCCATCCCCGACAATCCGCCCCGCGACGTGGCCGGCCACGGCACCGCCTGCGCTGGCATCATCCATCGCCTGGCCCCAGAGGCAGACCTCTTCAGCGTGCGCGTTCTGGGCGACAACATGCGCGGCCGCGCCCTGACCTTCGCTGCCGGCATCGAGTGGGCCATCGGCCAGGGCTTCCAGGTCGTCAACATGAGCCTGAGCACGTCCAGCGCCGACTTGCAAAAGCTGTTCTACGAACTAGCCGATGAGGCCTACTTCAAGAACGTCTGCCTGGTCTGCGCCGTCAACAACATCCCCGCGCCCAGCTACCCATCGACGTTCGCCTCGGTCATCTCCGTAGCCGCCCACCACTCGCGCGACCCGTGGACGTACTACTACAACCCGTCCCCACCGGTCGAATTCGGCGCGGCCGGCATCGATATCGAGGTGGCCTGGATCAACAAGCAATACGCGACCAATACGGGCAACAGCTTCGCCGCGCCGCACATCGCCGGCATCGTCGCCCTGATCCGCGCCAAGCATCCCCAGTTGACGCCGTTTCAGGTCAAGACCATGCTCATGGCCTGCGCCAAGAACGTGCAAGCCTTGTAGGGCGAGTTGGCAACCCGCCCTACAAGCTACATTCCCAATGTCGCCACCATCACCGCCTTGATGGTGTGCATGCGGTTCTCGGCCTGGTCGAAGACAATCGACGCCGGCGACTCGAAGACATCCTCGGTCACTTCCAGCCCGTCCAGCCCAAATTTCTGATAGACGCCCTCGCCGACCTTCGTCTCGCGGTTGTGGAACGCGGGCAGGCAGTGCATGAACTTGACCGCCGGGTTGCCACTGCGGCGCATGGCCTCAGCGTTAACCTGATAGGGCTTCAGCAAGTCAATGCGCTCCGCCCAGACCGAGTCCGGCTCACCCATCGACACCCACACGTCGGTGTGGATGAAATCCACGCCGCGCACGCCCTCATCGACATCCTCGGTCAGCGTCAGCCGCGCGCCGGTTTCCTCGGCCGCGGCCCGACCAGCGGCGATAAGTTCCTCGCTCGGCCAGAGGTGCCGGGGCGCGCAGATGCGCACGTCCATGCCTAGCTTACAGCCGCCGACCATGAGCGAGTTGCCCATGTTGAAGCGCGCGTCGCCCATATAGCAGTAGGCGATCTGGGCCGGCTGCTGGTGCGAATGCTCCAGCATCGTCAGCATGTCGGCCAGGATTTGTGTCGGGTGGAACTCGTTGGTCAGCCCGTTCCAGACGGGCACGCCGGCATAGCGCGCCAGCGTCTCGACCGTCTCCTGGGCAAAGCCGCGGTATTCGATGCCGTCGTACATCCGGCCGAGCACGCGGGCAGTGTCCTTCATCGACTCCTTGTGGCCAATCTGCGAGCCTTCCGGGCCGAGGTAGGTCACGTGCGCGCCCTGGTCATAGGCCGCCACCTCAAAGGCGCAGCGCGTGCGCGTGGAGGCCTTCTCAAAGATGAGGGCAATGTTTTTGCCCACCAGGCGCGGCTGCTCATAACCGCCGTACTTGGCCGCCTTCAGGTCTGCCGCGAGCTTCAGCAGGAAGCGCAGCTCGTCGCGGGTGAAGTCAAGTTCCTTCAAAAAACTGCGGTTGCGTAGATTGACTGCCATGCAAACTCTATCCTTTGTCGGCCAGCGACTCCATTTTGCGGGCCAGCTCAACATCAAAAGTACTGATCGCGTCGTCCATGTCGTGGGTGGCCAGGTCTACGGTCACGCGGTTGTAGACGTTTTGCCACTCCGGATGGTGATCCATCTTGTCAGCATGAACAGCCACGCTGACCATCCAGCCAATCGCCCGGGCGAACGACTCGAACTTATAGGCCTTGTGCAGCTTGCCATCCTTCACCTCCCAGCCGGGAAGCTCTGGCAACGCCGCCTGAATTTCCGTCTCGCTCAGTTTCTTCCGCTCCATCTTATCTCACGCCACTCCTTCTCTGCCCGTGCCCGTGTAGCGCCGGGCTACGGGTAATATGACCAGACCGGATATTTCTGCCCCGTCGGCCGGAAGCCAAAGCGGCCATAGAGCCGCTGCGACACGAGGTTATCCTCTTGCGTGTTCAGCGTCACGGTGCGCACCTTGCGCTGACGGTAGCCCTCTAGCGCCTGCGCCATCAGCGCTCCGCCGATACCCAGCCCCTGCCACTGTGGATCGACGGTCATCCGCGCCAGATGAGCGTTGCCGTTGCCGCCGGTGCTGAACTGAAAGCCGACCGGCCGCCCGTCGAGAGTGGCCACGTCGAAGCTGAGCGACTGCCGCCAGGCCAGATAGAGGCTCTGGGCGCTGTGCCGCCAGCGCGGCTCGAAGGCGGCCGCCTCCATCTCCGCCAGCGCCGGCAGTTCCTCCACCAGCGCCGGCCGGATGTCCAGCCCGCGCGGAGCCGAGACAGATACCGGCTCCAGGTCGCTCTTGCGGAAGCCGAGCACGGTGCTGACGAGGGTAAAGCCGAGCCGGTCGAGCCAGCGTAGCGGCCAGTTGTCGGTGATGAACCAAGCCACTTCGGTGATCTCCGGCTCCAGACCGGCCAGGACAGCCGCCCACATGGCCGCGCACTGATCATAGGCCGCCACCGTCCGCGTGGCGGCCACGCGCACCCAGGCGGCCGGCAGAGGGTCCGCCCCCACAGCGAGGCAGGCGACGATGGTGTCAGTGTCGGCGTCGGCGCTGGCGTCGCGCGCGTAGACGACAAAGCCGGGCGTGCCCAGCCAATCGCCGGGCACGTGCCAATCGACGTGGAGGTGAATATATGCGCCTAGCCGTAACAGCCGCTGGATGGCCCCCGCGTCGGCGCGCGTGGCCGGGCGAACATGTGGATCGACAAGAGGTCTGGCCGGCGATGAGTTTGCCAATTGCATGGCGCTATTGTACACTACATAATTAAGAAGGGGGATCGCCCGGGCAGATGTACCCGATACGACTTATCCCGGCGACCCCAGAGAACATGACAATCGATCAGGCTAAGGCACGCGCACTTGAAAACACGGTCGCCACGCTGACCAAGCGCTTCGGCGACGGCGTCATCATGCGCCTGGGCGACGCGCAGCACATGCAGGTCGAGTCGATCCCCACCGGGTCGATCTCGCTCGACATCGCCCTGGGCGTGGGCGGCGTGCCCC
>DAOSMQ010000254.1:0-4439 GCA_035372725.1 Promineifilum sp. (SeqCode) | reverse complement strand
GCCAGGGGCTAGGGCATGGAAACCTGCATGTCGAATTCCCAGTCGCAGCCGGCGCGGCCGGTAGCGGAGTCGGGCTGCCCCGCGACGACCTCGACCATGACGTGAAAGCGTCCCGGCTGCACCAGCGACCCGCCCGCGCCCCAGGTGTAGCGCCCGGCTTCGTCGCGCGGCCACACGCCACAGTCCGGCTCGTTGCCGCCGAAGGCGCAATAGGGCGCGGTCAGTTCGTCCTTAACGAAAGAGAGGTTGTCGCCCGTCACGGTGAAGCGCACGCCGACGATGCCGTCGCCGTCGTTGCCGCCAACGCGGTTGTCGAGGGCCACGGCGCGAAAGAGCGCGTTGGGCGCGCGGTCGACGCGGCTGAGGATGTTGGTCGTGTCCTGACACTCGCCGGCCGGGGCGTCGTTGTCCACGTCCGGTGGGCGGTCAGAAGCGGGGCCGGCCGCGATAGCCTCTGGCGGCGTGGTCGTGGGCGCCGGCGCGGCCGCCTGGCCGCAGGCCGCCACTGCCGTCGCCAGCACAATCAGCGCCAACAGCCCAACGGTGATGCGGCCCATCTTGTTCATCGTCTAACGTTTGCCCTCCGGCACATCACGGCACAGTCACGTGGAATGAGAAGTTCCAATTCCACACGCCGTTGAACTCTGGGTCGGGGTTCTCAGCCGTGACGGTAATCGAGGCGAAGTAGTCGCCCGTCTTGACTATGTCGCCACCCTCACCCCAGATGTAGCGTCCCTGGTCGTCGGTTGGCCACGGGTTACAGGTAGGCTCACCACCGCCGAAGACGCAATAGCCGGCATTGTTCTCCTGGCGCGAGTAGCTAATGCCATTGCCGGAAATATCGAAGAAGACGAACTGGATGCCCGCGCCGTCGTGGTTGCCCGCGGCCTCGTCGAAGACCTCCATGCGGAAGAGAAAAGCCGGATCGACAATGACGTTGCCGGTGACGCCGGTGCTGGGGAAGCTGCCGCCAGGGGCGTCGTTGTCGATGTCGGGCGGGGCTGAGGCCAGCGGGCGCGTGGCCGTCGCCGCGACGGTCGTCGGGGCGATGGGCGGCGGCGGCGCGGTGGGCGGCGGCGGCGTGGGTGGGAAGACGGCCGGGGGCAGCGTGGCCAGATCAAAGTCGCACTGGACGTACTGTGGCAGAGCGCTGATCCAGCCGACCTGGCCGGTGGCCTGCACCTGCGCCTGGAGCCACGGCCCTTGCGGGAAGCCGACGGCCTGGTAGGCCAGCGGCGTCAGTTGCGTGTTGACGCTCAGGTTGCCGAGAGGCGGGTCATAGGCCACGCCGGGGCCGGGGCGCAGATTGACGCCGCTGACGACCTGGCACGTGCCCGCCGGAGCCTCGGCGGCGGTGGGCAGCGGCGCGGCTGTCGGCGACGGCTCGACGATCGCGGCCGTGGCCACGACCTCGCTCGCCGGCGAGGGCGTCGGCTGGCCCACGCCCATGGCGGCTACAGTCTGAGCAACGGCAATGGCTTCGATGGTCTGCTGCACCGAGGTGGCGATTGCGCCATTGTTGTCGGCCGTGGACAACGGCAGGACAGTCGGCTCGGCCTCGCCCCCACCACAGCCAGCCAGCGCCAGCACCACCAGCAACACGATTCCCGCACCCAGTGCTCGTGCCATCATCCTCCCTCTCCTCCCGGCGCTTGCAACGCCGTTACCCGCGGCGCGCAAAGCTGGCCAACAATGTGCTCCACCAGATAGACGTCAAAGGGGAAGTCCTCCCCCTGCCGAACACAGGCGTTGTAGAAGCCGAGCGCCTTGTCTCGCGCCGCCTGGGCCTCGTCGGCCGCGCCGCGCTCGCCCAGCAGGAAGGCCTTCCATTCATAGATACTGCCCAGAGCCTGATCAGACTGCGCCGCCAACCGGGGGTCGTTGTCAATATCCAGTTGGCCGGCGTCGGCCTCCAGCGCGGCGATGGCCTCATCGATGTGGGCCTCGGCCGCGGCCGGGTCGCCGCCCTGGAAGGCTGTCTCGCCCAGCAGCCGCAGGGCGATGGCCCGCCCGACGCGGGCGATGCCGGCCACGGGCACGCCATAGGTCTCGATCTGCTCGCCACGCAAGGCCACGGCGGTATAAGCCGCCAACGCCGCCTCCGCTTCCGCGCGCACCGCTGCCAGCGCCGTCGCGTCGCCGCCCTCGCCGCGCGCCTCGGCCTCATTCAACAGCCGTTGGCCGCGCGCGAAGTGGACGCTGCCCAGACCGATGCTGGCGCGGGCGTTGTCAGGGTTCAGCCGCAGGGACTCGTTAAAGGCCGTCTCGGCCGCGGCCAATTGCGTCTCGTCGCCGCCGGCCCGCTGGGCGCTGTAGAAGTGCTCCTGGCCCAGGAAGTACTGCACGACGTCGGAATCGGGCGCTAACGTGGCGGCCTGCTCAAACGCCGCCAGCGCCGCGGCCTGGTCGCCCAGAATCTCCTGCCGCAGGCCCTGGATCAGCCAGGCCAGCGCGCCGGACAGCGGGTCTAGCTCGCGCCAGACCTCCTCGCGCGGGTTGGCGGGATCGAAGACGGGCACGCGCGCCGTGAACTCGTGGAAGCCAACCATCTGGCTGAAGTCAGCCTCGAATTGGGGCCGCAGATAGAAGCGCAGTGTCAGCGCGTTGCCGTTGCCCGCCGGCCGGATGTCGCCGTGGATGACCACATCGGCGTTCAGCGCCGCCGAGGCCTCGGCCGGGGGCGTGGCCCGCAGCGGCGGCAGACCGACAACGCCGATGGTAACGTTGTGCTCCTGCTCCAGCGTCGGGCTGTCGAACCAGACCTGCACCTCCGGCCGCTGGGCGAACTCCGACTGGAGCGTCGCGCCCAGCCGCTCGGCCACGCGCCGGCCGCCATCGCCCTTCACCAGTTCGCCGGATTCGTTTAGCACGGCGAATTCGGCCACAGCGATGTTAAAGTCGCCGCTCATCTGATCCGCCGGCCGCAGCGAGATCACATCGAAGGCCAGCAGCGCCGCCACGATGGCCAGCACCAGCAGCACGACGGAACTGATCGCCAGGGCGCGCTGCATCGTGCGGGCGCGGGCCTCGCGGGCGGCGGCGGCCCGGCTGGCGTCCAGGAATTCGGCTTCATCGACGCTGAGGGCGTCGGGCGCGGCGGCCGTCCATTCCAGCGTCCGGGCCAGCCGCGCGCCGCGGTAGAGCGCGCCGGGGTCGCGGCCCAGCTTGAGCCAGTCGCTGACATCCAGGGTTAGCTGGCGCTGGCGAATCAGGCCCTCGCGATCCTGGTCGAGCCAGGCGCGCAATGTCGGCCACTCGCGGATGAGCGCCTCGTGGGCCACCTCGACGATCTGCGTGTTCGTCGGCGGAACCACGTCGGTGATGACCAGCCGGGCATCGACGAGGATATTGAGAACGGCGTCGAGCATCTGCGGGTCAGTGGCGCGGGTGATGAGTTCGCTGAAGGAAGCGCGGCGGCGCGTGTCGGGGGTGTCGGCGTCGGCGCTGTCGCCCAGTTCGGTCAGGCGCACGAAGATGGCCCGGGCGATAGGGCGCTGCGCTGGCGTCAGGCGCTGCTGGAAAACAGACTCGGCTGTCTTGGCGATGGCCCCGCGCACGCCGCCCGACTCCTTATAGGCCGACAGGGTCATCGTCCGGCCGCGGCGGCGTTCCCAGGTCGCCAGCAGGGCGTGGGAGAGCAGCGGCAGCGCGCCCGGCTCGTCGCCGGCGTCGTCGAGCATCAACTCGACCAACCCCTCTTGCAGCTTCCAATCGCCGCGCGCCGCCGGGGCGACGATGGCCCGGAACAGTTCCTCGCGGCTCATCGCGCCGATGTACTCCTGGCGGCGAGCGATCAGTTCGCGCAGGCCGTCGTGCTCGGCGAAACGGGCGTAGAAGTCGGCCCGCAGGACGACGATGATCGTGATCGGATGATTGGCGGTTGGGTCTACCGCCGCGACGAGGTTATCGAACAGCGCCCGCCGCTCGGCGGCGTCGCGGGCCAGCGAGAAGGCTTCCTCGAACTGATCGATTGCCAGCAGCAGATGGGGCCGGCCCTCTTTGGCCAGCAGGTCGCGGGCGGCCGTGGCCAGGGCCGTGGGGTCGGCGGCCAGGCGGGCCGAGAGCGCCGCAGCGTCGGACGCCGCGGTGTCGGCTGTCGCCGCGGCGGTCAGGGCGACGGCCAGGGCGTCGAGCGGGTGGGCCGTGGGCGTCAGCACGCGAATGGCCCACTGCGCCGAGCCGGCCGGCGGCAGACCCCCATCGGCCAGGGGCTTGCCCGCCCGCAGGGCGGGGATGAGCCCGGCCCGCACGACCGACGACTTGCCGCTGCCCGACGCGCCCACAATGGCCAGGAAGCGCTCTTCGCGCAGGCGACTGGCCAGCCGCGCCGTCAGCCGTTCGCGGCCCAGGAAGTGCTCGGCGTCGGCCTCGGTGAACGACTCCAAACCCTTATAGGGCGGGTCGCCGGGCGCGGGTGACTGGCCCTCGACATCCTGAGC
>DAOSMQ010000253.1:0-4454 GCA_035372725.1 Promineifilum sp. (SeqCode) | reverse complement strand
TGCCGCGGGCGGCCGCCGAAGTGCTGTTGCGCGACATGTACATGCGTTAGCGCCCGTGGCCATGAACATTGCCTTCCTACCCGTCTACCCCAATCCCTACCAGCATCTGCTGGCCGGGGCGTTGGCGCGGCGCGAGGCCATGACGGTGGCGATGCTGCCCGGCTTGCCCTCGCCGGCGTGGCTGCGCGCCCACAGGCCAGCCGGCGGCGAGCCCGTCGACATTCTCCACTATCACTGGCTCTACGGCCTCTACATGGCCAACTGGCGCACCCCCGCCCAGGCGCTGGCCTTCCTGGGGCGCTTCCGGCTGGCGCGGGCGCTGGGCTACGGCCTCGTCTGGACGGCCCACAACGTCTTACCCCACCGCGCCGCCGGGCTGCGGCCGCTGCACGTGGCCATCCGGCGGCTGATGATGGCCGCGGCCGATGCCGTCATCGTCCATTGCGAGGCGGCACGACGCGAACTGACAGAGCGGTTCTCGCGCACTGGCCCTGTTGCTGTCATCGCCCACGGCAACTACGCTGGCGTATACCCAACACCCGACCGGACCACGGCCCGGCAACAACTGGCTCTGCCACCGGACAGTTTCGTTTATCTGTCGCTGGGCAACATCGCCGCCTATAAGGGCTTACAGGGCTATATCGATATCTTTCGGGCCGCGGCCGGCGCGAATGACATCGCCATCATCGCCGGACGCAACCGGGACGCGGCCGGCGTGCGGCGGCTCGAGCGCCTGGCGGCGAGTGAGCCGCGGCTGCGGCTGAGCGCCGGCTTCGTACCCGATGAGCAGATGGGCCGCTACCTGGGCGCGGCCGACGTGCTCGTGGCCCCGTTCGAGCGCATTCTGACAAGCGGCTCGGTCATCACCGCGCTGTCGGCCGGCCTGCCCGTCATCGCCCCCACCCTCGGCTGCCTGCCAGAACTGATCGGCGACGCGGGCATCGTCTATCCGGCGGCCCAGCCCGGCGGCCTGGCCGCGGCGCTGGCAGCCATCAAGACAGCCGACCGCGGACACATGCGCGTCCGCGCCACGGCCATCGCCGCCGGCCTGGGCTGGGACGACATTGCCCGGCAGACGGCAGTCGTCTATCGCGCCGTCGCCGCGAGGAGCCTATGAGCGCGCCGGCCAGGCCCAGGGTCGCCATCCTCTCGTCAGTGCACCAGGCCCTCGACAACCGCGTCTTCTACCGCGAGGCGCGGACGCTGGCTCGCGCCGGCTTCGATGTAACCCTCGTCGCCCCCCACGACCACAATGAGACGCGCGATGGCGTGCGCATCTGGGCACTGCCACGCGTGGCCCGCAGCCACCGGCCGCTGCTCTGGCGGGCGCTCGGCCAATTGGCCCGCGAGACAGCCGCCGACCTCTACCACTTCCACGACCCGGAACTGCTGCTGCTCTCCTCCTGGCTGCGGCGGGCGACGGGACGGCCGACGATCTACGACATCCACGAGGCCAACGCCGACTTCATCCGCGTCAAGGACTATCTGCCCGGCGTCGTCCGCACCCCGCTGGCGGGCGTCTTCCGGCGGCTGGAGCCGCGCCTGGCCGCGGGCGAAAGCGGGCTGATCTTCGCCGACGACGCCATCGCCGCTGATTTCACCGGTTTCGACGGGCCGACGGCGACGCTGTTCAACTTCCCCGGCGCGGAACTAATCGCCAGCGGCGCGGCGGTGGCAACGGGCCGCGAGCCGGTCGTCCTCTACCTCGGCGGGATGGAGCGCAACCGCGGCGCGGCGCTGATGCTAGAGGCGTTTGCGCGGGTCGTCGCCGCCCTGCCCACGGCGCGGCTGCTGCTGGTTGGCCACTTCATGCCCCCGGCGTTGGAGGTGGAGATGCGCGCCGACGCCGCTCGGCGGGGCATCGGCCACGCAGTCGAGTTCGCCGGCCATGTACCCTTCGAGCGCATCGGCGACTATCTGGCCCGCGCCCGCGCCGGCTGGGTCACGTGGCAAGCGGTGGCCAAGAACTGCAAGAATATCCCCACAAAGCTGTTTGAGTACATGGCCTATGGCCTGCCCGTCGTCAGCAGCGACCTGCCCTCGACACGGCCCTTCGTCAGGCCGGGCGAGAACGGGCTGCTGGCCGTGGCCGGCGACCCAGCCGCCCACGCCGCGGCGCTGCTGGCCCTGCTGCGCGACCCGGCCGAGGCCATGCGTCTGGGCGAGCGCGGCCGGCAGCGCGTGGCTGACGAGTGGAATTGGGCAGCCATGGAGCCGCGCTTGCTGGCCCTCTATGCGGCTGTGCTAGGGCGCTAAGGGATAGCCCAACCGGGCCATGACCGGCGCGAGGATGGGCGTCACGCGGGCGATGGCCTCCGCCTCGGCCCGCCACTTCTCCGCCCCCGGCCGGGAAACGACATTGACCTCCGGCAGCCCACGTCCGAAGGCAGGGATATCGGACGGGCGCAGGCTCAGGAAGCCGGCGATGGCGGCCAGGGCGGCGTCAGGTTCGGCCACTAGCGCCTCGTAGCGCACTGTCAGGATGGGCAGCGCGCCGGCTGCGGCAGCGTAGTCGAGCACGGCCGCGTTGCCGGCGGCCCACTGATGGGCGCAGATCTCCTCCAACGGCCGGTCGACGAGCTCCCGCCAGCCGGGGATGAGCGTGAAGGCCCAGCGTCCGCGCGACTGGCCGGGGCTGGTGACCGGCAACGGCGTGTGGTAGCCGGGGAAGAGGTGCGGCTGCCGCCAACCCTCCAGCAACGAGTGAACATTGGCCCGGCCGTCGCGCACGAGGAAGAGCACGCGAGCGTCGGGAAATAGAGCTTGCAGGAAAGGCAGGCGCAAGCAGTTCTCCGGCGTCTTCTCCAGCAAACGGATGGGCTGCGCGCGTGGTAACAGGCGGCGACGCAGGCGGGCGGCGGCGCGCAACAGCCCCAGCCCCGCGCCGGGCACAGCCGCGGCCGCCCCGTCCCCCGCCCGGCCGCGCTGCTTCAGTCCGGCGTAGGCCCGCGTCCGGTTCAGCGCGCCGCGCAGCCGGTTCACCCGCCGCCAATAGCTGCCCGGCGCGGCGGCGCTGTCGAAGGCGCGCAACAGCCGCTCGCGCCCGTCGGCGGTCAGGTCGGCGGCCAACAGCGCTCCCGATTCCCAACCTCGCGCCGCTGGCGAATGGTCACGCTCGATGATCGCCTTACTTTCGTAGCCGATCGACCACAGCGCATCAACCTCGGCGAGGACGTTGTAGAGCAGCGTCGTGCCGGAGCGGGCGCAACCGATGATGAGCACTGGCGAGACGATCATAAGCAGGATAATATATCGGCAGAGACGCAGAATGAAACCCGATAGCCTTCTGGCGACACGATGCGCATCCTCTTCCTGACGGCGCGACTGCCCTACCCGCCCACGCGTGGCGACCGATTGCGCGCCTACCACTTCCTGCGCGTGCTCTCGCGTGAGCATCGCATCACGCTCCTGTCGTTCATCGGCGACGAACACGAGGCGGGCCACCTCAGCCCGTTGCGCACTCTCTGTGAGGACATCCAGCTCATCCACCGCGCACCGTGGCAATCGACCCTCAGCGCCGCGGCCGGGCTGTGGCGCCCACTGCCGCTGCAAGCGCTCTACTATCGCTCACCGGTCATGCAGGGCGCGGTCGACCGCCTGCTGGCCCGCGAGGCGTTCGACGCCGTATACGTCCATCTTTTCCGCATGGCCCAATACGTCAGCAGCCGTTTCCGCCCTTACCGCATCCTCGACCTGACCGACGCCATCTCCGGCGAAGTCGTCCGCTCGTTGCCCTACCGCGAGCCGTTCTGGCGGCTGGTCTACCGGCTAGAGTTACCGCGTATCCAGCGCTATGAGCGCGAGATGGTTGGCCGCTTCGACGAGACGTGGGTCATCAGCGAAACCGAGCGCGCCGCTGTAGCCGCAGAACTCGGCTCCAGCGCGCCGGGCAATGGCCGCCGGCCGCCGAACCTGCGCGTCGTGCCCAATGGCGTCGAGGCAGAGCGCTACCGGCCGCAGGTGCGGCCAGCGAGCGCGCCAGTGCTGGTCTTCGTCGGCCACATGGGCGTGTTCCACAACATCGACGCCGCCGAGCGGCTGGCCAACGTCATCCTGCCGCGCGTCCGCGAGGAGATACCGGCCGCCCGGCTCGACATCATCGGCGCGGAGCCGGCGGCGCGGGTGAGAGCGCTGGCGGGGCGGCCGGGCGTGCGCGTCCTGGGGCACGTGACCGACCTCAACGCCGCCCTGAACGAGTCTACCGTGTTCGTGGCTCCGCTGCGTTTCGCCGCCGGCGTCCAGAACAAGGTGCTGGAGGCCATGGCGGCCGGGCTGCCCGTGGTGACGACCGCCGAGGTCAACGCCGGCCTGCGGGCCACGCCGGGCGAGCACTTGCTGCTGGCCGACGACGACGAGACGCTGGCAGCGCTAACCGTCGCTCTCCTGCGCGACCCCGCCCAGTGCGCGCGGCTGGCCGCGGCCGGGCGCGGGTTCGTGTTGCGCGACTTCCGCTG
>DAOSMQ010000252.1:0-4491 GCA_035372725.1 Promineifilum sp. (SeqCode) | reverse complement strand
CATCGGCGTGACGATGACCCGCGGCATCGCCGATAGCCTGCTGACCGGCATCGTCACCGACACGATGGGCTTCCGCACCACGAACGTCACCGCGACCACCCTGCGCGCCGCCGCCGACCTTGTCGATTGCGGCGCCGACATCGCCGACATCAGCCTGCGCGCCCTCCACCGCCGGCCGCTGGCCACGGCGCAGATGTGGGGCCTCGGCCTGGGGCGGATGAAGTTTCAGGACGGGCTGTTGTGGACGAGCATCGCCCGCGACGAGATGCGCCGGATGGGCGTGGACGGCAGCCCCAGTAGCTCCGGCCTGGTCAACTTCCTGGCTGACGTGGAAGGCGTAGCCATCGGCGCGGTGCTGAGCGAGATGCCCAATGAGAACGTCCGTGTGGGCATGCGCGCTGTGCCGCCCTACAACGTGGCCGAGGTGGCCGTGCAACTGGGTGGCGGCGGCCACGCCCTGGCCGCGGGCTGCACGCTCGACGGGCCGCTGGCGCAGGCCGAGGCCACCGTCGTCGCCGCCTGCCTCGACGCCATCCGCCGCCAGCGCCCCCACTGACTCGCCGCGTGACCACCGGCCTGCTCCTCATCGACAAGCCAATCGGGCCAACCTCGCACGATGTCGTCGCCCGCGTGCGCCGGCTGGCGGGGTTGCGGCGCGTCGGCCACGCCGGCACGCTCGACCCGCTGGCCAGTGGCCTGCTACTGGTCGGCCTCGGCCCGGCCACGCGCTTCCTGGAGTACCTGGTCGGGCTGGACAAGACCTATGAGACGACCGTGCGGCTGGGCGTCAGCACGACGACCTATGACGCCGAGGGGGAGACGACGGCCGAGCGCCCCGTGACCCTCGACGCCGGGCAAGTGGCCGCGGCTCTCGAGGCTTTCCGCGGCCCCCTCCGCCAGCGCGTGCCGCCGCATTCGGCCGTCAAGCGCGACGGCCGGCCGCTCTACGAACGCGCCCGCCGCGGCGAAGCGCTCGACCTGCCGGAGCGCGAGGTGGTCATCTACGCCCTCGACCTGCTGGCCTTTGCCCCGCCTGATGTGACGCTGCGTGTCGTCTGCTCCTCCGGAACCTACATCCGCTCGCTGGCCCACGACCTGGGGGCGGCGCTGGGCTGCGGCGGGTACGTCAGCGCCCTGCGGCGGACGGCCGTGGGCGCGTTCACCGTGGCGCAGGCTGTCAGCCTGTCCGCTCTGACCGAACAGACCCTCGCCAGTCATCTCCTCCCCTCGGAAGCGGCCGTGGCCCATCTGCCGCGGCTGGACGTGGACGAGGGGGAGGCCATGAGGCTATCATTGGGCCAGCGTTTGGCCGCGCCGGACGGGGCCTTGCCGGGCGAGATGGCCGTGTTTGGGCCGGAGGGGCGCTTTGTGGGGGTAGTGGCGGTCGATGGCGATGTGCTACGGCCGCGCAAAATGCTGGCGGCTATCGACCTCTGAAGTTTGCCGCGTCTAGACCTCAGAAGTTTGCCGCAAACCTCTGAGGTCTGTCACCGTGGCCTGTCTAGCCGAGAATCTCAGCCACACTCAACACCACCGCGGGCACGTTCAGCGCCGCTACCGACTCGCCCCGCCGCGCCTCGCGCCGTTCGCCGTAGCCGCTCTCGCTTGGCGCGCGGAAGACCTCAACCGTCTGGGCCAGCAGGCCCACCAGCCACACCTCGGCCACGCCGGCGCGAGCATAGAGCGGCAGCTTCAAGTCGCGGTCGTAGCTCAGCGATGAGTCGGCCACTTCGATGAGCAGCAACACATCCTCCGGCTCCGGGTGACCGTCGGCATAGAAGTCGGGGCGCGGCTGCAAAAGGGTGACATCGGGCTGTGGCTCGGAATGCCGGCCCAGCCGGACGGGGCTTTGCACGCGGACAATCGCTGCATCGTTGACCCGCCGCTGTAGCAGCCTGTTCAGGCGATCGACACAGGCGGAATGTTGTGGCCCAAGTGGACTCATCTCGACAATTTCCCCCTCCAACAACTCGACGCGATCGTCTTCGGCAAATACGCCCGCGGCGGCGATTTGCTCATACTCCTGCGTCGTGAACCGTTTGCGAACCACAGCTGTTGCATTCATAGGCTACACTCCTGCCAGGATTATACCATGAAGCGTGCCCCGAACGCTTTCGACCCCGGTCTGTGGCTCTTTATGATACAATCTGCCCCGTGTCCACAGCTACACCGTCTGAATCTGCTATGACTCAATCCTTTGTTCGCGTTACCCACCTCAGCGAAGTCGATCACAAACGCCCCACCTACGTCGCTATCGGCTCTTTCGATGGCGTCCATCTGGGCCACCAGTTACTGCTGCGGGCGATGGTCGCCCAGGCCCAGCAGGACGGCGCTCGCGCGGCGGCGCTGACCTTCTTCCCCCATCCCCGCCGCGTCTTGCAGACGTTGCCGCCGCGCTTCTACCTGACCACCCTCGATGACCGCGTTCACCTGCTGGCCGAGCAGGGCATCGACTTGATCATCACCCACCCCTTCGACGACGAGGTGCGCCAGATCCGCGCCGCTGCCTTCGTCGATCAACTGCTGGCGGCGCTGGACATGCGCCAGCTCTGGGGCGGCAACTTCGCCCTGGGCTACAAGCGGGAAGGGGACGTGCCCTTCCTGCGGCAGCAGGGCGAGGAGAAGGGCTTCCGCGTCGTCACGTTGGATACGCTGGTGGACTGGAACGGGGCACCAGTCAGCAGCCGTCGTGTGCGCGCCGCGCTGGAGACGGGCGACATGGCCGAGGTCAACGGCTGTCTGGGGCGAACCTACAGCGTCCGCGGCCCGGTGGTCAAGGGCGACCAGCGCGGCCGGACGATCGGTTTTCCCACAGCCAACCTGGCCCTGTGGGACGAACTGCTGCTGCCCGGCAACGGCGTCTACGCCACGTATGCCCACGTCCACGGCCAACGCTATGCCGCGGCCACCAACGTTGGCGTGCGGCCGACGGTCAACGGCGCGTCGCTGACCGTCGAGGCCCACCTGCTCGACTTCGACGACGATATCTATGGCGAGGAGACGCGCCTGGAGTTCGTCCGGCGCATCCGGCCGGAGATGAAGTTCGCCGGGCTGGACGCGCTGAAGGGACAGATTGCGGCCGATGTGGCCGCAGTCAGACACGATCTACTGCTATAATCTCTGGCATCAAAGAGGCCCGTCATGCAGGTGCGATACCGATTACAGGGCGTCGAATTCGAGTGGGACGATGATAAGGCACGCGCAAACTATGACAAACATGGCGTGACCTTTGAGGAAGCGGCTGAAGTCCATTTCGACCCGTTCCACGTCTCCGGCGATGCGACACGAGGCGAAGAAGACCGTCAGTTCATCATTGGCTACTCTCTATCGGAGCGACTACTGCTAACTGTCTACACGGAACGCGTTGACAATTTGCGTATTATCTCGGCCCGTCCGGCAACACGAGCCGAGAAAAGGCTATACGAGTATGAATGACGAAGTTTACGAACTGAAAGTAAAGCCACGCGCGATGCAGCCGGTGACGATTAACGTGCCCAGTGATACGCTGGAGGCGCTGCAGCGCGTCGCCGATAACCGCGAGATGAGCGTCACTGCGTTGATGAAGCTTTACATCGGTCAGGGCCTGCGCCAGGAGTTGGCCAAGCGCTTTGGCGAACGTGTACTGGAGAGCACGGCGTCCGTTCTGGCTCGCCATCTGGAGTCGGAACAGGAGGTCAACTCGATCCTGCGCGAGATTCAACTGGAAAGTACGCTCAGGGAGTAGAGCCGGCCATGACCGACACTCCTTCCTTCGGCGGCGAGATCGTCTGGCGGCCGACGCCGGACGACACCGAACGCGCCCACCTGACGCGCTTCATGCGCGCCCACGGCATCGGCAGCTACGACGAGCTGATGGCCCGCTCCACGAGCGACGTGGCCTGGTTCACCGACGCCGTGCTGAAGTACCTCGACATCCGCTTCCGCGTGCCCTACACACAGGTCGTCGATCTGTCCGACGGCATCGCCTGGCCGCGCTGGTGCGTTGGCGGGCGGCTCAACATTGCCGACAACTGCGTGGATAAGTGGGCCGCCGACCCGGCCGCGCGCGACCGCCCGGCGCTGATCTGGGAGGGCGAGGAGGGCGCGACGCGAACGCTGACCTACGGCGACCTGGCCGCTGAGGTCAACCGCTGCGCCAATGCCCTGCGCGCGCTGGAGATCGGCGCGGGCGACGTCGTCGGCCTGTTCATGCCCATGACGCCGGAGATCGCCGTGGCCCTGCTGGCGCTGGCCAAGATCGGCGCGGTGGCCCTGCCGCTCTTTTCCGGCTATGGCGCCGGGGCAGTGGCCTCGCGGCTGGCCGACGCCGGGGCCGTGGCCCTCTTCACCGCCGACGGCACATTCCGCCGCGGCCGTCTCGCGCCGATGAAGACCATCGCCGACGAGGCCGCCGTGCAAACCCCCACGCTGCGTCACGTCATCGTCCTGCGCCGCGCCGGCAACGCCGTGGCCATGACCCCCGGCCGCGACCACTGGTGGCACGAACTCGTC
>DAOSMQ010000251.1:0-4546 GCA_035372725.1 Promineifilum sp. (SeqCode) | reverse complement strand
CGCCGGGCGTGGAAACCTCCACCGGGCCACTGGGCCAGGGCATCGCCAACGCCGTCGGCATGGCTATCGCCGAGCGCTGGCTGGCGGCGCGCTTCAACCGGCCCGACTTCCCACTCATCGACCACATGACCTATGCCCTGGTCAGCGACGGCGACCTGATGGAGGGCATCTCCCACGAGGCCTGCTCGCTGGCCGGGCATCTGGGCCTGGGCAGGCTGGTGGCGCTCTACGACGACAACCACATCACCATCGACGGCAAGACCGACCTGGCCTTCTCCGAAGACGTGCTCAAGCGCTTCGAGGCCTACGGCTGGCACACGGCGCGCGTCGATGGGCAGAACCCGACGGCCGTTGGCGCCGCCCTGGCCGCAGCCGTGGCCGAGACCGAGCGGCCGTCGATCATCGCCTGCCGCACGACCATCGGCTTCGGCAGCCCCAACCGCGCCGGCACCTCGAAGGCCCACGGCGAGCCGCTGGGCGTAGACGAGGTGCGGTTGACCAAGGAGCGGCTGGGCCTGCCGGTGGACGTGGACTTCTACGTGCCCGACGCCGCGCGCGCTTTCCTGGGCGAGGCCGCCGCCGCCGGCGCGGAGCGCATGGCCGCGTGGGTAGCGCTGCGCCGCCGCTATGAGGAGCAGTATCCCGACGAGGCCGAAACGCTGCGCGGGATGCTGGAGGGCAACTACGACGTCGCCCTCGACGTGGACGAGTTGTTCACCGCCGGCAAGGCCGTGGCCACCCGCGTCGCCTCCGGGATCGTGCTCAATGCTGTCGCCCCGCAAGTGCCGACGCTGCTGGGCGGCTCCGGCGACCTGACGCCGTCGAACAAGACCGACCTGAAGGGCGCGGCCGACCTGAAGCGCGGCGATTTCTCCGGCCGCTACATCCGCTTCGGCGTGCGCGAACACGCCATGGGCGGCATCCTCAACGGCCTGGCCCTGCACGGCGGCGTGCGACCCTATGGCGGCACGTTCCTGGTCTTCTCCGATTACATGCGGCCGGCGATCCGCCTGGCGGCGCTGATGGAGGCCGAGGTCATCTATGTCTTCACCCACGACAGCATCGGCGTGGGCGAAGACGGGCCGACCCACCAGCCGGTGGAGCAGCTCATGGCCCTGCGGGCCATTCCCAACCTGGTGCTCATCCGCCCGGCCGACCCGGTGGAGACGGTGGCGGCCTGGCTGGCGGCGCTGGCCAACCGCAAAGGCCCCGTGGCTCTCATCCTGACGCGCCAGAACCTGCCCTGGCTGAACACGACCGTGGCCGATGCCCTGCGCGGCGGCTACGTGCTGGCCGAGGCGGCCGGCGGTGATGGCCAGCCGGTTGAGCCGCAGGTCATCCTCATCGGCACGGGGTCAGAGGTGCAGCTGGCCGTGGGGGCGCGGGCGCTGCTGGCCGCGGAGGGCATCGCCGCGCGCGTCGTCTCGCTGCCGTCGTGGGAGCTGTTCGCCCAGCAGCCGCAGGAGTACCGCGAGAGCGTCTTGCCAGACCACGTCCGCGCGCGGGTGTCGGTCGAGGCGGGCGTGACGGAGGGCTGGCAGCGCTTCGTGGGGCTGGACGGCCGTTCCGTGGGCGTCGATCGCTTTGGCGCGTCGGCGCCATATGAGGTTGTCTTCGAGAAACTGGGCGTGACGGCCGAGGCCGTGGCCAAAACGGCGCGGGAACTCGTGCGGGGCCAGTAGGGCGAGACGGACAGGGCGCGGCGCGGCTAAAAGCGGAGCGTGCTCAGCGCCAACCCTACGGCCACGGCCAGCACCATGCTGGAGACCAGTTCGGCCACGTAGACGGCGTCGCCGCCGCCGCGGATGACGCGCGGCCACTCCATGACCAGCCGGGGCAGGGCCACCAGCGGCACGAGCAGCACCTGCCCGAAGAGCACCAGCGTGGTGATGAGCACGCGCTCGGTAATGCCGACGAACTTGTTGGGGCCGGCGGGGAAGTCGGGCGGCGCGCCCTTGAGAAGGCCGTAGACGACGAATTTGAGGAGCACCCAGGTGGGCATGGTGACGAAAGCATAGCCCAGCAGCGCCGTCAGCACGGGCGCCTGCCGCGCGCTGGCCAACACCTGCGCGCCCATATGGCCCCAGGTCAGATAGCCGCCCCAGACCAGGGCCAGAAGGATGAAAAACAGGTGCAGGAGTTGGTCGATGAGAAAGCGCAGGAGGGGCGAAATAGTCGGGCGGAAAAGGAACTGGCCGGCGTCGACGGTAAAGTGACTGACGCTGATGAGCAGGACGCCGGCCCACCAGCCGGAGTCGATCCACAGCGCGAAGAGCGCCGTTACGGCGAAAAGGACGACGCTGTGGACAATGACTCCTCGCAGCTCACGACTCTTCCACTGTGCCAGCGCGTCCCATTGTAGAACATAATCGCCCACCAGATGGGCGAGAAACATGGCAATAATCATCCGTTAACCCGCGGCCGCCACCCCAAACTCTTACTACCAGGCGGGTGCTGCATTTAAACACAATCATACTGTTTTGGGCGCGCCGCGCTGTGTTACAGGACACAGTTAGGGTAAGAAGTGGGTTAGACGGCGGCCGGTGGGTGGCGGCCGGCAGCCGCCACTCACCACCGCCCACGCGGCTATTGGCCCGTGAGGGCCGCCAACGCCGCCAGATTCTGCCGCAGCGCCGCCAGCTCCTGGCCATAGCGCGCCCAGTCGCCGTCGCGCTGGGCTTGCTCGGCCGCTTGCAGGTGGGCGTTGGCCGCGGCGACAAGCTCTTCCACAGTCACCGGCGCGGCCGCGGGGGTGGGGGCCGGCGTGCCGCTGGCCGGCGGGGTGTTAGCGCCGGTGTCCGGCGCGCCGGTGTCCGTTGCGCCGGTGTCCGGCGTGGCCACGTCTGTCGTCTGATTCAGGTTGCTCTGCGCCAGGCTGATGAGAGAGCGTTGCAGCGTCTCGCCCATGGCCACGCCGGTGTTGCTGGCCGTTACAATGCGGCGTAGCTCTGGCAGGGCATTGGCCTCCGACAACAGGTAGACCGGCTCGACGTAGAGGAAGCTGCGGTGGATGGGCAGCACCAGCAAATTGCCGCGCACGACGCTGGAGCCGCGCTGGTCCCAGAGGGTGAACTGCTGCGAGATCGTCGGCTCCTGGTCGATGCGGCCCTCCACTTGCAGCGGGCCGAAGACCAGCGACTGCCGATCCATCTGGTAGACGACCAGCTCGCCATAGTGGCCGGGGTCGTTGCGCGCCGCCATCCAGGCGATCATGTTGGGCTTGTTGGCCGGGCTGAAGGGCAGGATGAGCAGGTATTCCGATTCTGTGCCGCCGGGCAGCGGCAGGGTGACGTAGTATGGCTCGGTCTCCTGCTCGGCGTTGGCCACGACCTCGCTGGGAATTTGCCAGAGGTCTTCCTTGTTGTAGAAAGCGCGCACGTCGGTCATGTGGTAGGTCAGGTACTGCCGCGCCTGCGCCCAGAACAGGTCGATTGGATAGCGCAGGTGGCTTTGCAAGTCGGCGGGCATCTCGGCCAGCGGCCGGAAGACGCCGGGGAAGGCGCGCGCGTAGCTGGCGATGATGGGGTCGTTGGCATCGGCCAGGTAATAGACGACACTGCCGTCGTAGGCGTCGATGGCCACCTTGACCGAGTTACGGATGTAGTTGAGTGTGCGCGACGCCGTCGGCAGGGCCACGCCGCTGGGCAGCGTCTCGGTCACGCTCGGCCGCGGCGTCAGGCGGGCGGGGGTGGAGTAGGGGTAGTCATCGCTCACGGTGTAGGCGTCCTGAATCCACACGAGGCGGCCGTCGTCGGTGACGACCAGGTAGGGATCGGCGTCTAGCAGGAGAAAGGGCGTCAGTTCGCGCACGCGATCCTGAATCTGGCGGCGGAACTGGACGCGCGTCGTGCTGGTGATGTCCTTGCTGAGCAGCACATTGGGGTCGCTCTGGCGCATGGCAAAGGCCAGCCGCTTGAGGGCCGAGTCGAGCAGGATGCCGCCCGTGCCGTCGTAGTTCGTGTAGATGTTCTCGTCGCCGCTGGGATAGCTGAACTCCTGGCGGGCGCTGCCGACGTAAATGGTGTCGTTCGTCAGTTCGCCAAAGTAGATTTCCGGCCGCGTGACCGCGATGGACGGCACGCGGCTCTGTGGCGGCAGGTCTTTGATGAAGAAGTTGGGTTGCCCCTCGTTGGTCACCTCGTTGACCGGGTTCATCACAATGCCATAGCCGTGGGTGAACTCCAGGTTGCGATTGACCCACGACGGCGCGGGCAGACGCGCTTTGTCCAGTTCGCGCGCGGCCAGCATGACCTGGCGCTGGACGCCATCGATCTGGTAGCGGTCGATGTCGATTTCGCCGATGGCGTAGTAGGGGCGCAGGCCCTGGAGTTGCTGGTAGGTCTGTTGGAGCGGCCGGTAGTCCCACAGGCGAATGTTGCGCAGCACGTCCTCGTTGTCCAGCAAGTCTTGCGGCGAGAGTTGATCGACCGTGCCGAAGGGGATCGATTCGATGGCGTCCAGGGCGAAGGCGGCGCGGGTGAAGGCGATGTTGTGCTCGATGTAGGGCGTTTCCAGGGTCAACTCGTTCGGCTCGACGACGTAGCGC
>DAOSMQ010000250.1:0-4554 GCA_035372725.1 Promineifilum sp. (SeqCode) | reverse complement strand
CCGGTTGTCAGGTTAGCGGCGTAGATGGTGGCCACCATAGGCGCGTCGAGAAACACGCCGCCGCCGTAGTCCTCGCCGTGACAGTCAATGCAGCCGCGGATGACCGTCAGGCGGTGGCCTTCCTCAATGCTGGCGGCATCGGTTGGAATGGTCAACGACGGCACGTCGATGGCATAGACCTTGTTGATGCGCCGTTGCGTGGCGACGTAAACCCCGACGCCCAGAATGATCACCACCGCCGCCAGAACCACCACGATAATCCCTAGTACCTTTAGAACTCGTTTCATACCTACATCCCGTCCTCGTGTGCAACGATTTGTTCGCCGCCAGCGTGCCAACAGGAATTGACACGCTGAGCCGGCCGGGCGGGTGGGCAGTGGTGCTGGTGTCGGTCCCGCGCCTGAGACGACACAGGCAAGTATAGACATGTGTGGACGGGATTCTGCCTAGGGGATTACTGTGGGACTGTAAACCAAGTCACGTCCGCCGCCTACTTCAGCCCCGCTTCCCGCGCCCGGATGGCTGCCTGGGCGCGGCCGGCGACCTGCAGCTTGTTGAAGATGCTTGAAGCGTGGTTGCGGACGGTCTTGAGGCTGATTGTCAGTTCCTCGGCGATCTGGGCGTTGGCGTAGCCGCGGGCGATGAGGGTCAGAATTTCGCGCTCGCGCTCGGTCAGTTCGGGGAAAGAATCACCCGCGCGCACCGTTGGCGGCGCGGCGAAGTAGTGCATCATCCGCGCGGCAATGGCCGGGCTAAAGATGGCCTCGCCCTCGGCCACGGCCTGGATGGCGCGGATCATCTCCGCTTCGTCAGCATCCTTGAGGACGTAGCCGCGCGCGCCGGCTTTCAGGGCGGTGAAAACTGACTCGTCATCATCGAAGAGAGTCACGACCAGAATACGGCTGTTGGTCGGCCGTTGGGCCAGTTCCCGAATCGCGCCCAGACCGCCCCCGGCCGGCATCTGGAGGTCGAGCAAAATGACGTCCGGCTGCAGGGCGACCGCCTGCTCGACCGCTTCCTGCCCGGAAGTTGCCTCGCCTATCACCGTCATCTGCGGCATCGAATCAAGCAAGGTTCGCAAGCCTTTGCGGAACAACGGATGGTCATCGGCGATGAGAACACGCACGGCGGGCATAGCGTTATAGCTCCAAAGGCAGAGTGGCGCGGACGCGCGTGCCATCGGCGTTGGAGCCGGAGATCGTGCAACTGCCGCCCAGTTCGGCCGCCCGTTCGCGCATGGAGCGCAGGCCCAACCCGCCCAGACGGCCTCCGGTAAAACCCGCGCCGTCGTCGGTCACTTCGAGTTGCAGGCCGCTCTCCAGCCACAGGCGCACCGTGGCGCAGCGCGCGCCGGCATGGTGGACGACGTTGGCCAGCGCTTCCTGAATGATCCGGTAGGCCGCCACCTCGACGGCCGCCGGCAAGGCCGGCAAGTCGTCCGGGGCCTCAACGTCTACGCGCAGAGCGCCGTTCTGGTCGTCAGCGCCGCCGATCTTGGCCGCCAGTACGTTGATGGCGGGGACGAAGCCCAGGTCATCCAGCGCCGGCGGCCGCAACTCATGCACCACCCGGCGGATGTCGTCGATCGTCGCCCGGATGTCGCCTTGCATCTCGCCGGCCAGCTTTTCGGCCGCAGTTGGGTCGTCGCGAATCATGCGCCGCAGCACTCTGGCCTCCAACAGCAACGAGGCCAGCGACGGGCCAAGGCCGTCGTGCAGGTCGCGGCGCAGGCGGCGGCGTTCTTCCTCGCGGCCGGTCACGAGTTGCTGCCGCGAGCGCTGCAAGTCGGCCGTCAACTGCGCGTTGTGGACGGCCGCGCCCGCCTGCCGGGCGATGTTTTGTAGCAATCGCCGGTCGGCTTCGGAGAACTCCTCCCTGGCCGTGCGCCCGCTGACGATCAGGCGGCCGACGATCTCGCCCTGATTGGTCAGCGGTAGGGTTGCCGGCTGGGCAATCGGCCGGCCGTAGGATTCAACCAGTTGAAACCCGACGTCGTCGCTGACTTCCAGAGCGACGTAGGGCAGCCGGAGCGCCTGGGCCACGGTCTCCACAATTGTCGGGTAGACCGCATCGGGCGTCAATGTCAGTTCTAGCCGCTGCCCCAGTTGTGACAGGACTTCAAACGGCTCATCGCGCTGGCCATAGAGCAGGCGGTTGACGCCGCGCTGGAGGCGACGGTGAATGGGCTGGAAGAGCACCGCGACCAACCCGGTCGCCAGGAGCGCCGCCAGCCAGTTGGTTTCCGTCTGCAACAGAACGCCCACCCCGCCCACGACCACGCCATAGATCATCAAGACGATACCGGTCATGAGGCCATAGACCAGCGTGCGGTTGATGACGACATCGATGTCGTACAGGCGGTAGCGGACGATGGCTACGGTAGCCGCCACGGCGATACTCAGGGTCATGACGTTTGTCAGGGTGATGCTCCACTCCATGGCTCGGGAAGTGGCCAGGCGACCGGAAAGCCACAGCGGGATCGCCAGGACGCTAACAGCGAGGATCGTGGCGGCGGTATAGACCAGCCACTTCATTTGGGCGCGCTCCATGCCCCGCGAACGGCGGAAGCGGACGACGACGCTGAACAGCGAACCGACGATGCCGGCGGCCAGCAGCGCGCTGCCAGCTATCTGCACCATCGTCAACACGCCCTCGGCCCCGGCGATACCAAAGGGGTTGGGCTGCGTGCCCCACGCGGCGACTGGGCCGGGATGCGCCGCCAGGACGACCATAAGCGACAGCAAGCCCAGCCCGGCCGCCCAACCCACCAACCGCCAGCGCGGCGACAGCAAGTGGCCGTCCGGGAAGAGCAGAAAGACGAAGGTCACGGGCAGGATTTGCGCCGGCAACCAGACCCAGTTGCTCAGCCATTGCGCCAGGTCATACAGAACGGGCGGAACGAGATTGGGCGCGAGCGCCGCGTAGAGCGGCGCCCCGGCCGCCCAGGCGCTCAGGACGTAGGACGTACTGACGCCCAGGAAGAGCGGGCCAATCGGGTTGCGCGGGCGGTGGGTCACGACGGCCACCGCCAGGCCGGCGTAGATGAGGGCCAGGAAAGGGATCTGGGCCTGATGGGACAAAAAGGCCGTGCGGTCACCCGTGGCGAGCAGATAACCGATGGCCAGGGCGAGGTTCAACAGGGTCAGGACGAAGAGGACACCGGCCCAGGCACGTACTAGCCGCGCCACGCGGCCGGGCGATTCGGCCGCGGCGGTCGCGTCTGTCGCCACCCCGGAGACCAGAAGGGATGAGAGTTGTTCAGCTTCACCCATGATGCCACACTATTGTAACATGGTTCTCTGTCTCGGATGTTCCCGGCGTATTGTCACTTTGTCGGCAGGACGCCAAAGACCCACGCAAGGGCATCGAACACGACCACCCAGACAAGAACCGTGACGAGAGTGCTCCTCATGAAAACCTCCGCCAGCGACTGTGTCTTAGAACGGCTTGAACATCATCAGCCACAAGATGACGGCAATGCCGCCGAAGCCAATGGCGGCCAGGGTGATGGCCGGCGCGTTAGCCAGTAGCGCGTCGATCTCCTCGGCCGCGGCCGGTTCGCCGGCGGGCTGTTCTTGCCGGCCGTCGAAATAGCCCATTCCCAGCGCCCGGCGCACACGACCGTAGTGCCGGGTGCCGATAACGAACATGGCCACGATGATGCCGATGAGCAAAGCCAGCGCGAGCCATATCCAGCCATTGCCCCACCAATCGCCCATGAAGCCACTGATCACGCCGCTGACCAGCAGGGTGAGCAACGAGCCATAGAACACGGCGACGAACCCGCCACTGGCATTGAGTTGTAGCCAGGCCCGCGCCACAGCCGGGTCGCGCTGACGGCGCAAGCGCAGGGCGACCACACTACTAACCCCATGCGTCAACAGAAAGGCGAAAGTCGCCAGCACGTGAATGTAGACCATCCAGTGATACATGCGTCTCCTCCGGTGATGGACGCTACGGCGCCGTTTGCGCCGGCGGCAGCGCTTGCAGATAAAGCCACAGGGCTTCCAGTTCCAGGTCGGTCATCTGTCCGGCCAGGGGCCAGGGCATAACCGCCGGGTCAAGCGCCTTCCCTTCCGGGGTAACGCCGTTGCGCAACGTGTGCTTGAAATCGTCCAGCGTCCAGTGGGCCAGGTTGCCGGCCGGTGTCAGGTTGGCCGAAAGCGGATCGCCGGGCGCGCTGCCGGGCACAGGACCGCCGGCCAGGTTGGCCTGGTGGCAACCGGTGCAGGTTGTGACGAGATAAGCGCCATACTCGGCTGACGCCTCGGCCGGCACGCTGGCGACGTGGGCCATGTCCTGATCGACCTTCTCGGCCGGCAGCAGAGGCAACTGGCCCATGAGGAACAGGGCGCGGAGCAGCGGCTTGAGGACCGGTTCGGCCGGAATGCGATCCACCGCCGGCGCCGTCTGCAAGTAGGCGATCATCTGCGCCACTTGCTCGTCGCTCAGCCCGGAAAACTCATAGCTGGGCATGAACAAGAGGCTGTGGCCGTTGGGACCGACGCCGTGACGAATGGCCCGCTCCCAATCGGCAACGCTGTAGCCGGCGGT
>DAOSMQ010000249.1:0-4583 GCA_035372725.1 Promineifilum sp. (SeqCode) | reverse complement strand
ATCATCCTGGGCAGGGCGACGTTGACGATACTCCCGTCCAGGATAGCCATGAAAGCGCCCAGGATAAGGGTCAGCAGGGCCGCCATGGGGATCACTCCCCCTGATCCCGGCTGGCTGCCGCCAGGCATATGCGCCCCCCGGGATGCAGCCGGTCCGGGTGGCTGCCCGCCCGGGGAAGAGCCGCCCGGCCAACTCATCGATACCACGCAGGTCGCGCCGCTCCTCGTCGCCGAGGACAGCGGCGATGATGCTCAGCCCGAAGCGGTGGAGTAGCGTGTAGGCCAGCAGTTGGCGGCGCGTTGGCAAGGACGCGGCCGGATCATAGCCGGCCAGGAAAGCGCGGAACAGGGCCACGTCGCGCCCGCAGAAGCCGAAATAGAGCGCCACCCACTCATACAACGGGTCGCCCACCTCCGCGTCGGCCCAGTCGAGCAGCCCCGACAGCGCCCAGCGGCCGGCCCGGCACTCCACCAGGGCATGATCCTCGGTCAGGTCGGCATGGAGCAGGCTCGGCCACCCGGCGAACCAGTCCGTCCCCCGCAGCAACGCCTCGGCCGCCGCGGCAACCGCCTCCGGCAAGACCGTCCGCAGCGCGGGGGAAACGCCGGCCAGACGCGCGGCAACGAAGCGCGGCCAGGCGTCGTTGGGCGGGATGGTCGTCCGGTGGACGCGGCTGATGCGCTCGCCCAGCGTCCGGGCGACGGCCAGTTGCTCCGCGACGGGCATATCCGCCCGCGCCTCGCGCCAGTCACGGCCGGGACAGCACGACGTGACCAGGTAGGGCCAGTCGATGCGGTCGCGCAGGACGCCATCGGCCAGCAGGCGCGGCATCTCTGGCACGCGCCCGGCCAACAGCCGGTAAACCTCTCGCTCGCGGATGAAGTCGCTGGCCACCATGGGCGGGAAGAACTTAATGACCGCCGTCTCATCAAGGATAAAGACCGCGCACGTGCCGGGGAAACCGGCCACCACGCGGCCCACGCTGGCCACGCCGGTGCGTGCCGCCAGCGACAGCTCAGCCGCCCACAGCCGCGCGATAGCCGGCCGCCACCGTCTGGCGTCGGTGAACAGCGCGCCCCATTCGGCCCAGTCGCGAACGGCGGGTAGAAGATAGACACTCATGGGTGGTTCGCGCCCGCCCCTTTGGCGGGCGGGCGGCGACTCCCTATAATTGCCGCAAACGCCGGCGCGGGGAAGCGGCCCGCCGCCAAAGGCCCCGAGGTGAAGTCATGAATCGCGTTCAAGTCCTGCTGGAACGACTGAACATTCGCGCCACGAACCCCGGCGCGTGCGCCGGCCCCGACGCCTGGATCGACAGCGGCGGCGCGCCGCTGGTGTCCTATAACCCAACAACGGCTGAGCCGCTGGCCGAGGTCGTCCCGGCCACGCCGGCGGCGGTTGAACAAGTCATCGCCGCCGCGGAAAACGGTTTCCGGGCCTGGCGCGAGTTGCCCGCGCCGCGGCGTGGCCTGGTCGTGCGCGACCTGGGCGCGGCCGTGCGCCAGGCCATTGAGCCACTGGGCGAGCTGATCACGCTGGAGATGGGCAAGATTCGCGCTGAGGGCATCGGCGAAGTGCAGGAGATGATCGACATCTGCGACTTCGCCGTTGGCCTGTCGCGCCAGCTCTATGGCCTGACCATGCCCTCGGAGCGGCCGGGCCACCGCATGGCCGAACAGTGGCATCCCCTCGGCCCCATCGGCGTCATCACCGCCTTCAACTTCCCTATCGCCGTATGGTCGTGGAACGCGGCCATCGCCGCCGTCTGCGGCGATACCGTCGTTTGGAAGCCGTCGGAGTTGACGCCGCTGACGGCCGTGGCCATGCAGCACATCGCCAACAGCGTCATGGCCGACTACGGGCTGAGCGGCATCTTCACGTTGGCCGTGGGCGGGCCAGACGTGGGCCGGCAACTCGTGGCCGACGGCCGTCTGCCGCTGATCTCCTTCACCGGCTCGACTGCTTCCGGCCGCGCCGTGGCCCAGGCCGTGGCCGCGCGACTGGGCAAGTCGATCCTGGAACTGGGCGGCAACAACGCCATCGTCGTCACCGCCGACGCCGACCTCGACCTGGCCACGCGGGCCATCGTCTTCGGCGCAGTGGGCACAGCCGGACAGCGCTGCACCTCCACCCGCCGCGTCATCGTCCAGCGCCCCGCCGCCGCGGAGCTAACTGCCCGCCTGACGCGCGCCTACGCCCAGATTCGCCCCGGCGACCCGCTGGCCGAGGGCACGCTGCTGGGGCCGCTGGTGACGCCCACGGCCGTGGCCCAGATGGAGGCTGCTGTGCGCCAGGCTGTGGCCGAGGGAGGTGAGGTGGTTTTCGGCGGCCGGGCACGGCCCGACGTCGGCCCGCAGTTCGTCGAACCGACGCTCATCCGCATGCCCGCGCAGACCGACATCGTCCGCCGCGAAACCTTCGCGCCCATCCTCTATCTACTGGAGGTGGACACACTCGACGAGGCTATCCGCCTGCACAATGAGGTCAGCCAGGGGCTGTCCAGCGCTATCTTCACCGACAGCGTGCGCACGGCCGAGGCCTTCCTGGCCGCCGGCGGCTCCGACTGCGGCATCGCCAACGTCAACATCGGCACGTCCGGCGCGGAGATCGGCGGCGCGTTCGGCGGCGAGAAGGACACCGGCGGCGGCCGCGAGTCCGGCTCCGACGCCTGGAAGGCCTACATGCGCCGTCAGACCAACACGATCAACTGGTCGAAGGACTTGCCGCTGGCCCAGGGCATTGTCTTTGAGGGCTAGGGGCGCGGCGAGCCTCAGAGCATGCTAAGTCATTCTGTAGAGCGGAAAGCGGAGTTGGTGAGGGCCTACAGCCTGCGTTATGATTAGGTGGTTGTCCTAACGCAGAAAAGGGGCCTCGATTGCTCAGAGATTCATTCCTGTTTCGCTTGCGCCCGCGTCATCTGGCGCGCTATCGTCGCATCGCCGAGGTGCTGGCCCGCCACGGCTTTGGCGCGGTGCTGACACAACTGGGGCTGGACGACCGGCTCAACATCCCCCGCCGGTTGTTGCGCCGCGGTGTGGAGGAGTCTGAACGCCGGCCGCCGGCCGTGCGCCTGCGCCTGGCCCTGGAGGAACTCGGCCCGACGTTCATCAAGCTGGGCCAGATCGCCAGCACCCGGCCGGAGATTCTGCCGCCCTCCGTGCTCAACGAGCTGGCCAACCTGCACGACAATGTTCCGCCCGACCCGTGGGAGGCCGTCTTGCCACTGATCGAGGCCGAACTGGGGCGGCCGCTGGCCGAGGTCTTCGCCGCCTTCGACCCCACGCCGATAGCCTCGGCCTCGCTGGCCCAGGTCTACCCAGCCTTGCTGCCCGACGGGACACATGTGGTCGTCAAGGTGCAACGGCCGGACGTGGAGCGGCTCATTGACGTCGATCTGCAAATCCTGGGCGACATCGCCCACCTGATGCGCGAGCGGCTGCCCGGCTTCGTGCCCTTCGACGCCGTCGAGTTGGCCGATGAGTTCGCCACCGCTCTGCGCGAAGAACTGGATTACCAACGCGAGGGGCGCAACGCCGACCGCTTTCGCGAGAACTTCGAGGGCGCGGACTTCGTGCGCGTGCCCCGCGTCTACTGGCAGTACACCACGCGCCGGCTGATGGTTCAGGAGCGGCTGCGCGGCATCAAGATCGACGACCTGGATGCCCTCGACGCCGCCGGCCGCGACCGCCAGCGCATCGCTCTGCACGCCTCACGCCTGATCGTCCAGGAAGTGCTGGAGGACGGCTTCTTCCACGCCGACCCCCACCCTGGCAACATGCTCATCCTCACCGACGAGGTCATCGGTCTGATCGATTTCGGCACCGTCGGTTTCCTCGACGAGCGCGACAAGGCCAACCTCATCCGCCTCTACATCGCCATTATCCAGTTCGACGCGCCCGCGGCCGTCAACCAACTCATCCGCATGGGCATCGCCGACCCGGCTGTAGACGAAGTAGGGCTGGAGCGCGACCTGCGCCGGTTGTTGCGGCGCTATAAGGGCCTGCCGCTGAAGGACATTTCGGCCACGGAACTGCTGGCCGAGATTCAGCCGATCATCTACGAGTACCGCCTGCGCGTTCCCAGCGACTACTGGCTGCTCATCAAGACACTGGTTATCCTGGAGGGCGTCGGCAAGCACGTGGCCCCCGACTTCGATGTGTTCGAGGTGTCCGGCCCCTATGTGCAGCGGTTCCTGTTCAAGCTGGCGCTGCCGACGAGTTGGGGGCCGGACGCGCTGCGGGCGCTGGGCGGTTGGGCGGGCTTCCTGAATGACCTGCCGGGGCAGACCGGACGGCTGCTGAGCCGCATCGAGCAGGGCCGGCTGGAACTGCGCATCCAGGACCCGGCCACAGAGTACCTCGCCCGCCAGGTCACACGGGGCGCGAATCGCATCATCCAGGCGATTCTGCTGGGAGCGCTCATCGTCGGCCTGGCGCTGCTGCTGCCCAACCTCGACCTGACCTGGCCCTGGCGGCTGCTGACGTGGATCGCCGTGCTCGGCTTCTCCGCGGTCGTCGTCCTGGCGCTGTGGTTGCTGTGGTCGATCTGGCGCTCCGGGCGGCGCTCTTAACGTGTGGGGCAAG
>DAOSMQ010000248.1:0-4596 GCA_035372725.1 Promineifilum sp. (SeqCode) | reverse complement strand
GCGACGCCAGCGCCACCGATGGGAATCCAGCCGTCGGCGAACTCGGCGATGTGCTCGAAGAGGATGGGGCCGGGCGCGCCGCCCACCAGGACGGGCACGCCGGTGCGGCCCTGGACCTGCTGGGTGGGCTTGGGCCAGGCCCACGACTCGGCCATCTGGACGTGCTCTCCGTGGAACGCTGCGGCCTCCTCGCCCCAGAGCTCCTGCATCGCCAAGATCCGCTCGCGGACGACGGCTCGGCGGGCGGCGACGCGGTCGACAAGCTCCTCGGCCGTGGCCGGGATGGCGGGAATCTTGCGGCCCGACAGGTTCATGCCCGTCGAATGCCGCTGGCCCTCGCGGATGAAATCGACCACAACCGTGTCGCCGGCGTTGCGCCCGCGCAGGGCGGCGCGCAGGCTGTTGATGTCGGGCGTGGGCAGGCCGTCGATGGCGGTGATGACATCATCGGCCCGCAACCCGGCCGCCGCGGCCCCCAGCTCGGGCACGGTGCCGCTCAGGCGCACGCCCTCGGCGTCGGGCAGGCCCAGCCGGCTGGCCTCGGCCGCGGTCAGCGTCGCCGGCAGGATGCCCAGCATCGGCCGGCGCGTCACGCGCAGGTCTTCGCCCGTCGTCACCACCGATTCGAGGTTCTCCAGCGCCCGCCGCCAGGCGCGGTCGAACTCCTCGGTCTTGTCGCCCCACTCCGGGCCTTGACCAATGGCGCTGTGGGTCAGCGTCAGGGCCGTGCCCTCGGTCGCCGGCTGGATGGCCACGTGCACCTGCGTCGGCCGCGGTTCGCCGCGCCCCTGCCAGGTGAAGCAGACAACGCGGTTCTCCAGCAGTTCGACGAAGTGGCCGGTGGCGTAGTAGCCGTCGTTCCAGCCGACGAAGACGTGGCCGTTGGGCCGGGCCGAGGTCGTGGCCGTGTCGCACAGCCACTCGCGCAGCGCCGTGCTGCTGGTGAAGGCCCGGTAGAGATCGGCCGGGCGGGCGGGGATGAGCCGCTCGTATGTCAACGTCTCGTTCTCGCTGGACATGTGTCGTTCCTCTCGTGGCCCGGCCCGCGCCGGGCGCGGCCGTCAGTTGCGCGGCGCCCAGATGGCGCGGCCGGGGGTCAGCGCGCCGGGGTTGGCCCGTTGCAGGATGGCCGTCGTCGTGCCAAAGCGCGTCGCCAGCGATTCCCACGTGTCGCCCGCCTGCACGAAATAGGCCTGCACGCACGGCGGGCCGATGATGCGGCCGGCGCTGCCGATATTGGGCACGATGATGACCTGGCCGGGCAGGATGTAGTCGGGGTTGGGCAGGGCGTTGGCGGCGTGGACGGCGGCATAGGGCGCGCCGTAGCAGCGGGCGATTTGCAGCAGCCACTCGCCGCGGTTGACGGTGTGACGCACCGTCGCGCCGGGGACGTAGGTGATGGCCGTGGCCGTCGCCGCCGGCGGCGCGGCCGGCGCGTTGGGCGTTGGGGACGCGACCGGCGCGGGCGTCGCGCCGCTGGGCGGCGTCGCGCCGGGGGTTCCCGTGTCGGGCGTGGGCGTCGCGACACCGGGCGTCGCGACACCTGGTGGCGCGCCGAAGGGCGTGGCCGTGGCCGTCTGGCCGGCGGGGATGGGCGCGGCGGCGGTGGCGGTCAGGTCGGCGCCGGAAAGCGGCGTCCACGTCGGCGGGATGGTGCTCAGGGATGTACCGCCGGGGGTCAGCGTCGCGCTGGCGTCGGGCGGCTGCTGGCGACAGGACACCGCCAGCCCGAGCGTCAGCACCACCAGCGCCAACGCGCCCACCACGATCAGGACAATCTGCGAGATGCGTTCCATCGCCCATCACCCTCGGCCGGCTTACCGACCACCGGCCGCCGACCACCGATCCTACCCACTGCGGCGAATCATAGCGCATGTGGGGCGGAGCGCATAGGGAAAGCGGGCCGCAGTGCCTGGCACTTTCTTGACCGGCCGCGCCCCCAAGAAGGTGCGACGCACTCAAGAAAGTGCGACGCACCGGGCGCGGCGGGCTAGACCCGCCCGAAGTCCTCCACGACCCGCCACTCGTCCGCGCCACTCTTCTCGATGCTGCCCAAATGCTCTGCCAGCACATACAGCGCCCGCTGAACCTGCTGCTCGGACAGGGCCGGCAAGTGGACACGCTCGCGCTCGGCGTTGGTGGCCGCCATGATGGCCGGGAAGGCCGCCTGCCGCGATTCGCCCGCGGCCGTGGCCAGCCCCAGGAAGACACTGGTGTCATCGACGCCGATCTCGCGCACCAACGCCTTGCCAACGCCGGCGATGATCAGCAACACCCCCGCGGCCAGGGCCAGCGGACGCGCGGTCGGGTCCGCCAGGGTGTTGACCGCCAGCAGCACGCCGGCGATCGCCTCGGCCAGGTTCCAGAAGCGGAAGTCGAGGTGGGCCAGCCTGAAGCTGTAGCCCTTGTCATCGTGGAGGAAGATTTGCCGGGCGTCGCCGGCGTCGTTGGCCGCGGCCCGCAGCCCGGCCGCGCCGCCCGCGTCGCCGAGGCTCTCCAGCAGCACGGCCACGCCGCGGAGCGTGTCGCGCTCCAATGAGCCGGACCGCGCCGCCGCCCGCAAGCGCTCATAGGCGGCCGGCCAGGCGGCCAGGGCGTCGCGGTACTGCGCCGCCAGCCGCGCCCGCTGCCCGTCCGTGGTCGCCGCCAGCCATTCTTCGTCCAGCCGCGCCAGCCGGGCGGCCACGGCCGGCCATTGCTCCAAACCGACCAGTTCGGCCAGCCTCGGCCGCAGCTCCGTGGCCGCGCGGTGGGTGATCTCGGCGTCACTGTTCATCCAGCTATACTCCTGCGTAGGTGAAACCCGCCCAGTAATACGGCTCGGCGTAAATGCGGTCGCTGTCCTGGCCGGGAGGCAGTTCGGCGTGGGCGGCGCTGGCCACCTCCGTGGGCATGCGCATGTGGGACATGTAGTAATCCGATACCTGGCGGCGGGTCATGTTCCGCAACGCCAGTTGCGCCGCCCGCAGCGCCTCGGCCGGCGGCGCGCCCGCGCCCATGCGCCGGTGGAAGTCGGTCATCAGCAGCGCCGTCGAGCGGTCGTCCACCGGCCACAGGCTGCCGACGACCCCGGCCGCGCCCGCCTGCAGGAAGATCGCCGGCAGGCCGATGACCTCGTCGGGCAAGTCGTTAAAGTCTGTCAGTCCGGTCTGGCAGGCGGACAGGACGACCAGCCGCATCCCGGCCAGCGCCTCGCTATCGCCCACGTCGCGCAGGGTGAGCCTTTCGCCGTTGGCCATGACCAGCCCGGAATCGAGCGGCTCGCGCGGATCGAACAGGCCATGCCCGGCGAAATGGAACACCCGCGCGCCCGGCAGCGCCCGCCGCACCGCCGCCAGCGTCGCCGCCGTCGCCAGCAGCGGCGGCGCGCCGTACAACTCGGCCACGGCCTCGGCCTCCTCGCGGGCGAAATGCAGGGGGCGCAGGCCCGCCGGCAGCGGCATGGGGTTGCCCACCACTAGCGCCGCGCCCCCGCCGGCGACCACGCCCGCCGCCCGGTCGCGGCTTTCGGCCGCCGCCTGGGCCGACGGCGCGTAGGTGACGGCGAACTCGTCCAGGAAGGCCCGCTCCTGGCCGTCCACCGCGTACCGCGCCGCGTGCAGCGGCAGCAGATTCAGCCGGCCGCCGGGGATGAGCGTGACCGCCGTCGCGCCCAGTTCGCGCAACCGCGCCGCCAGCGGAGCCATCAGGTCCGCGCCGATCCGCGGCAGCGCCGCGGCCAACTCAGCCCCCAATCCCCGGCCGAATACCTGTGCCGGCAGCAGCCCGCCGACGATATCACCGATGTTGCCCGCCTCGATCGCCCGCCGTACCTGCAACCGCCCCAGCGCGTCCTCGTCCAGCCCGGCCCACAACGCCTCCACTTCGACCCCCGCGCCCCCACGCCACAGCAGCAGGAGGAGCGACCCGGCCGCCGTCGTGGCCAGATAGGCCAGCGGCGCGCCCGGCGGCACGGCCGCGGCCACGTCGTCGAAAGTTGGCGGCGTGAAGAGGGCCTCAAAGCCGCCGCCGAGGGCGCGGACAGCGGCGACGGCGGCGTCGAGCGCCGCCTGAGCCTCAACCGCCCGCCGTTGCCGCCCGGCCGTTTCCTCTGGCGTGGCCGGCGCGTCGCGGCCGGGCGCTTGCGTCGCCCGAACCGCGTCCGCGGCAGCCGCGTAGGCGGTGTAGCGGGCCGGCGACTCGACCTCCAACCGCTGGAGCAGTTGCCGATCCCGGCCGCGCCCCAGGGCATCATTAAGGGCCGTGGCCTGGCCCGTTTCCAGCGCCAGCAGGGCCGCGCGCGCATCCCCCTGCCGGGCCAGCGCCGCGGCGGCCATCGCCGCCAGCCCCTGCACCTCGCCGCGCCACGACTCGCCTTCGCGCCGCAAGGCGTTGGCGCGGGCCAACTGCTCAAAGCTCGCCCGCCCGCGCCGGGTGGCCTCGGCGGCCTCGTCCCAGCGCCCCTGCCGCAGGGCCACCCTGGCCCAGCCACGCGCCGTCCGTAGCGCGACGAGGCCGGCGGCCGGCGACGTGGCCAGACAGGCCTCGCGCAGGTAGCCCGCGGCCTCTTCCAGGTTGGCCGCCCGCTCGCCCCGGATGCGGTCGGCGTAGGCATTG